>JBBSPT010000027.1:0-14203 GCA_038258515.1 Chitinophagales bacterium
ACATCGGACCACAAACAAAATTTATTCGAAGAAAACTGCGTGATCAAAATATTGTGGTGGCCTACCTGGAAAATGATTTTAAGAGCTGGCCTTTGTGGAAAACCAACCACGCAAATTTTATTTCCGATGTACAGAATATCGTGGACACGATTTCTAATCTATTCGAGTCCGCGAGTACCACAATTTGCCTGAACGGTCACAGTGGGGGAGGTAGGTTCATTTTCGCCTTTCTTGACGGCGTGAAAAAGATTCCAAACTATGTCAAACGTATTGTCTTTCTTGACAGCGATTACGGGTATGAAAAAAGTTACGGATCAAAAATAATTAATTGGCTTCAGGAAAATCAAAATGCCTGTCTGCAGGTATTCGCCTATGATGACAGCCAGGTTGAACTGAATGGAAAGAGAATAGTTTCTGATACAGGCGGCACATGGTATCGGTCCCATAACATGTTGAAAGATCTATCAGCCGTCATTAAAATTCGGATTGTAAAAGACGACAGCATACAGATCTATAAATCAGAAAATCGCAGGATTGCATTTTATTTCAAAAAAAATCCGGGAAAAGAAATTTTTCATTCAAAGCAAGTGGAGCTTAATGGTTTCATTCAATCTATCCTGGCTGGCACAAAAAAAGAATCGGAGAATTATAAATATTATGGAGAGCGGGCTTATGAAGAACTTATGAGACCGGATTAAAAAAAGTAACGTCCTCTCGGGAAGACGTTACTAAAACCACAAACCAATAAATTCAAATTATCTGTCCCGGCAACTTTAATTTTTAAGCCTGAAATTTTGTCTGCACTATCGTTGAACTATTCATCCAATCTTTTGCTGGAGAGAAACGATTCATAAATTAAATGAAAATGTCTTGTACCCGGAAGCTGCGTTTATTTTCCGGCCCAGTTCTTTTAGTGGACGGAGTCTTCATTCCGCCTGGGGGTTCTTTCAGAATTTAGATCGTCAAAGAAGATGTCTTACTTTTGGAAAATTGGTCCAGTGAAATTTTTGATACTGCCCTACTGATATCGTTATTGTAGTGGCTCCTGTTTATCAAGCAGCAGTAGAGAAAAAGCGTAGATTTTACTCGTTAGATTGAAAGGAAATTTTTAAGCTGGGTGAGGGGCACAATCAAAATGGTTATGCACGCAAGTCCTCGTGTACACTGTCCAGGTATTTTTGTAAAGGTCGCTCCAGCTTCTTAAAAGCCGCTTTGGCTGAGCGGGCCATCTCTACCAGGTTATGAGTATTTTCGCTTTTCAGTGTTTCTTCTATTCTCAGTAAAACAGATAGAAATTCTTCAGCCTGCAGAAGTCCGACGCTGCCTTTTAATTTATGTGCGATCTTATAGGCGACATCACCGCGATCATTCACACAAGCTTCGAGGAGACCTTCCAACTCCGCGGGAGTATTTTTCAAAAAGATCTTTAATATTTCTGTCAGGTATTCTGTATCCTCCATTTCTTCCAGCAATGCCAGGTTGAAGGCTGTAGGTTGTTGTTCACTTCGTGATTCTGAGACAACAATCATCTCGTTTCCAAGCAGCATACTTATTCGCTTGTAGAGATATTGAAAATCAAACGGTTTAGACAAATAATCGTTCATCCCGATGGCAATACATTTCGATTTTTCTCCCTTCAATGCTGAGGCAGTCATTGCTACAATTGGAATATTAAGCTTCATTACATTTCTTATGTACTTAGTCGCAGCGTATCCGTCCATCTCAGGCATTTGCAGATCCATGATGATCAAGCAGTAGTCGGAATTTGTTTTTAAAAGAGAAACTGCTTCCAGACCGTTATTGGCAACATCCACAGTTCCTCCTGCTTTCTGCAACACATGGCAAATAACTTTTTGGTTTACCTCGTTATCTTCTGCAACAAGAAACTTTTTGTTGCGAAGCAAAGAAGAATAGTCCTTCACTGTTTTGCCCGGCAGAAACAACGGATCATTCGGCTTGTTGCTATATCCGTAGGGAATTGAAAACCGGAATTGTGTTCCTTTGTCGATTTCGCTCGTTGCAGAAATTTTCCCATTCTGTAATTCCAGTAATTGCTTCGTGATCGCAAGTCCCAGGCCGGTGCCTCCATACTTTCGGGAAGTTTCTGTGGTTGCCTGCGTAAAGCTTTCAAATACGGCGCTGATCTTTTCCTGCTCGATTCCAATTCCGGTATCGGTAATAACAAATTTTAGGAATACTTCATCAGAGGTTTCACTTTCGACACTTACGTCGATGCCAATACTCCCCCGGTCTGTAAACTTAATTGCATTGCCGATTAAGTTTACTAGAATCTGGTTGAGCCGGTACGGATCGCCATTTAACGTGGCCGGAACGTAATCATCGATGGTAACTTTGAGTGTTAAACCCTTTTGAGTTAATTTATTTCTGAAAATAGATAGAATATTTTCCATGATTTCACTGAAGCTGAAATCGATTTTTTCTATTGTTAGTTTTCCTGCTTGTATTTTGGAAAAATCCAGGATGTCATTAATAATTACCAACAAATTATCAGACGAACGCTTTATAGTTTTCGCAAAGTCGGTCTGCTCTTCGTTCAATTTTGTTTCGAGTAAAAGGTCAGTCATTCCCTGGATGCCGTTCATAGGTGTCCGGATTTCATGACTCATATTTGCCAGGAATTGCTCCTGGGATTTCTTTGCTTCTTCCGCAACACGCTTTGCGAGGATGAGTTGTTCCTGGTACCTTACACGCTCAGTGATGTCCGTGCCTATTCCACCTATTCCGTAGATCTCATTCTGTGCATTAAGCAAAGGAAATTTTACAAACAGGAAGTTATGGTCACCATCTTCCATCTGTATAATTTCTTCAACCTTTCTTGGTTTACAAGTTTTAATCACCTCTTCATCCGTCTGTGTGAACCGTTCAGCTAACTTCGGCCCGGTAAATTCGAAAGCGGTTTTCCCAACAACTTCTTCAGAAGAAACCTGGAAAACTTCATTGAACTGTTTGTTTGTAAGAAGATATTTACCATCCAGATCTTTGATATCAATAATGGTTATGGTATTGTCCAAAATTGATTGAAGACGCTGCTGATTTTGAACGAGCTGCTCTTCGTATTTGCGGAGAATTTGTTCCATTTCCCTTCTCTCGGAAATATCTTTTATGATGCACTGAAAACCAATAGGCTCATTTTCTTTAAAGATTAAGACGGCCGATTGTTCGACCCATTTGAGGTCTCCGTATTTAGTGCGGATGCAAAATTCAATCAGCGTTTCACCGATGTTGTTTTCTATTTGCCTGATATATTTTTCCGTCACTTCTTCCAGCCAATCCGAATCTACAAATTCTGAAAAGTTCATTCCGACAAGTTCATCAAGAGAATAACCTGTTAGCTGAACTGCTTTCGTGCTCGAGAATGTGACATTGCCCTCAAGCGATGTGGTGTACATTACCACTCCTGCATTTTCAATCAGGCTCCGGTATTTTCTTTCATTTGCTACGAGGTCGTCCTTCGCGCTATTCCGTAGTCTCGTATGCCATATTTTTAAATGGTATAAAAGCGCACAAATGATGAGGAAGGAAACGATTGCCGTTGTCAGTGCGATCTCTGTATTGTCGGCCCCCGTGGATTGATTTTGCCAAAGTTTGAAAAGAAGCCAAACGAAAAGGATCACAAAGGAGAGAACCAACAGATAAATGATCTTATTTCTGGAACTTAAAATCCGGGAAAAGACAGAATTTTTCATATAAGCCAAAATTGGAAATCACCGCCGAATGGGAAGTCAGCCTGATCTTTAAGGATAACTCAGAACGGAGGTAATTATTGTTCGATCAAGCCATTAATCCTGAAAGACCCTTTGCGAAAAAAATTCGTCCGTTTTGGCGGGCAGATTATTTTTTTAAGTTACAAACGACTTCCTTTTTGACTAGCTCGTTTTTTGGCCAAGTTTAGCTGGTCTATAATTGCCTTAATTTGTCATATTTTTGAATTCACGTATTCCTTCCATTGACGGGTTCGTGAATCAAGTGATCGAGATTGCTTAATCTTTTATTCTCAAGTGTGAACCAGCCCGAAATCAATTTAGGAATTAAAATAAGCACAAAAAACAGGTTGAGTAGAACTGCCGTTTTTTTCGCTTTTATCTTTTTTTTTTCAATAATTCAGCAGCAAGCTTCTGCGCAATATTCCTCTGCGGCTGATCCCTACTTTAGCGATGATTACTCTTATGAACTTGGAATTTCCTTTGCGGCGATGAATTGCTTTACTGATCTTGGCGGAAAGAAGGGAAACGGACGTAATTTTTTCTCTGATATAAATCCGGGAAACAGTCAATTTGCAGGTAGCATATATCTCTCAGCCAGATACAGGAGCTTTATTGCAGTTAGATTCGAAGGCACTTTCGGCGCTGTGAAGGCAAGTGATAACGTCCTTGAGAAATTTAAAAATGAGAGTCCTTACAGGTACCAGCGCAATCTAAGTTTCAAAAGTTCGATTGATGAAGTAATGCTTCTTGCCGAAATACATCCTTTGTTTTTTAAAAGATATCACATTGGCGAAAAAATTCCTCAAATCTCTCCTTACGTGGTTGCCGGCGTGGGTTTGTTCTCTTTCAATCCAAGAGCAAAGTTGGCTGGCAAATGGATAGATCTCCATCCGCTGAACACCGAAGGAGAAGGCTTTCCGGAATACCCGGATCGAAAGCCTTATAAACTTACTCAATTCAATATTCCGCTTGGCGTCGGCGTAAAAGTGAATATCTCGCCGAACTTCAGTTTAAGTCTTGAAGGTGTGTCACGTACCTTATTTACTGACTATCTCGATGATGTAAGCACCAACTATATTGATAAAGAAATATTTTCAAATTATTTTACCGGAACAACTCTTTCCAATGCTTTGCTGCTTAACAACCGCAAGTACGAAATTGATCCTTCACTCACTACCGCAATCAATGAACAGCGAGGAAATCCTTCTAAAAAAGATTCCTACTTTACGATCAATTTAAAGATTGGTTATGTTTTTCAATTAGGTCTGTAATTTGCGTTAACCTGATTTAATTTGTTCAGGCGCTGACTAACATTCGCAGCAAAAAATCTTTCTGCATAATTTTTTATTTAGACACACAGAATCATTATAAATGAAATGGACGGAAATCGTAAAAAAAAATTAGGAGTTGCGCTCCTTGGTCTTGGTACTTATAGTACAGATCAATTGGGCCCGGCATTAAGGCAAACAAAAAATTGTTACCTGGCGGGGATTATTTCTGATGACAGGTCGAAGGAGAAAAAGTGGATTGAGGATTACAATATTTCACGGGCCAACGTTTATACAATGGAAGACTTTGATAATATTGCGTTCAACGCCGATATCGATATAGTTTATGTTGTGCTTCCTGTTTTTATGCACAAGGAATATACGATCCGGGCTGCGCGGGCCGGCAAGCACGTTATATGCGAAAAGCCCATGGCTATGGATGTCGCTGAATGTTTAGAGATGATAGCGGCTTGTGAAAGCGCTGGAAAAAAATTGTCCATTGGGTATCATCTGCACTTTGAGCCATATAATCTTGAAATGATGCGGCTGGGCCAGGATAAAATTTTCGGAAAGGTTCTTTCCATCGAATCTGGAAATGGTTTTGTTATCAGCGATCATCCAAGTTCATGGAGATTGAAAAAGAATCTTGCGGGTGGAGGGAGTTTGATGGACATGGGAATTTACACAATTCAGGGAGCGAGGTACATTACAGGAGAAGAGCCGATGTTTACAACTGCAAGAGAGGAAAAAACCAGGCCCGACATGTTTAAAGAAGTGGATGAGACGGTATATTTCACGCTAGAATTTCCGACAGGCGCAATTGCGAATTGTGTCTCCAGCTTCAGCAGAAATCTAAATTATTTAAAGGCCGTTGCTGAAGAAGGTTGGTTTGAGCTTACGAGTGCTTTCCGTTACGATGGCATGTCAGGCGCTACCAGTGACGGACCTATGAGGTTCGATTCCGATTTAAATCAACAGTCCGTTCAGATAGATGATTTTGCGGAATGCATAATTGAAAATAAAATAAGCCGGGTATCAGGAGAAGAAGGTTTGAAAGACATGAAAGTGATTGAAGCTATTTACAAAAGCATCAAATCGGGGCAACGCGAAGCAATCAAATAGCAAAGAGATTACATCGCCGGTTTCTTCTTTTTACTTTTAGGTCTTTTCTTTGTTTCATACACATAGCCATATCCATAGCCGTAATTCGTTTTTGAAAACCCCCGGGATTTTATTCCATTAAATATGATTGCAGGATTGACGAGAGGGTTGATCTTATTGTTTTCATCAATCCTTTTTACCAGCATTTTTGGAGTGTATTTGTGTCGAATGATATAAAGAGTTGCATCACAATATTCTGATAGCAAATACGCGTCTGTTACGAGGGCGACGGGCGCACTGTCTATAACGACATAATCAAAATTACTTTCAAGGTAATTCAGCATGTGTTCAATTTTACTATTAGAAAGTAGCTCTGATGGATTGTCAGGTAAAGTTCCCGCAGGAATAAAAAAGAGATTTGCGTGATCCTTCACTTTTGTAATAATATCCAGAGGTTCTTTCTCTTCTATCAGGTAGTCGCTAATCCCTGGAAATTGATCCATACCTAAAATCTCATTCAACGCAGGGTTGTTCATGTCGAGGTCGACTAATGCAATTTTTTTTCCTGTTAGCGCAAGACTGATTGCCAGATTCGCAGCAACAAAACTTTTTCCTTCACCAGATATGCTTGATGTGATGAGAATTTTCTTCGCATTCTCACCGATGCCAAGAAATCCTAAAGCAACACGCAATTTTCTAAATTCTTCCGCGGTAAATGTTCGTTTCCCTTCTTCAATTACTATAGGCGACTTTGACTTTGCATAGTTTACTTCACCAAGAATTGGGAGAGAGGTATTATTTTCAATTTCGGAACGGTAGAGAATTTTTCCATTGAATGCATCCCGCGCTGTGATATAACCGACAGGAATTGCAAAGGCTAGAACGAAGCAGACCAAATACACTACAGATTTCTTTGGACTGACGGGTATATTTGAGGCCTGTGCCCTGTCCACGATTCTGCTGTCGGAGACAGCTGCAGCATAAGAAAGTTCACTCTCTTCCCTTTTTTGCAGTAGAAATGAATAGATGTTGCTTTTGATTGATTGAGCGCGGCTAATTTCCACCAGTTGGCGTTCTTTGGCCGGTATCGTTTGTAATACAGAATTATAACTTCCATTTGTAGAGTATAAACTATTTTTCGTAGCCTCGAGACTCCTCCGCTGACTTCTGATATTGGAAGAGATATCGGGCTTGATCTTATCAATTTGTTCGGTGATTGAGCGCAGGATCGGGTTGTTTTCTCCAACAGTCTGTTTTTGTTTTTCATATTCCAATTCAGCCGTATAAAGCTTGTTGACTAACTGCGTAAGCACCGGGTCATTTACGCCAACAGTCGATGGAACGATTCCACCATTGGCTGCATCCGAGGTAACAAACTTTTCAACTTCATTCAACACTGAAAGCTGGTTGTTCACCTCGCTCAATTTCTGATCGTTGTCACTCACATTCTGGAGAAATAATTCTCCCTGCGATGACAGGTTCGTTGCCTTTGCACCGGACTTATATTGTTGTATCTGTCGTTCGATGGAATCAAGTTCATGTGTTACGATTGCAAGACGAGCCTCTACAAAATCAAGCGTGTTCTTTGCGAGAATACTTTTTTCATTCAATGAACTTTTATCGTAGGCGTTGATAACGCCGTTCAAAATATCTTCCGCTCTCTTTGGGACTTCATCAAGATAGCTCAGGTCGATTATCGTGGACAATTTTCCTGAGGCGCTGGCGCTTAGATTATTTAACAACGACGTCGCGACGTTCCTCGGCCGTGAGAGGTTAAAATAAAAATCTTTCGGTTGATCAGAAGGGATGTAGTTTTTGTTGGCGACAAATTGAAGCGTGCCATACGGAGTTGCGACCCATTGATTCAACTTATAAGCGAAATTTTGATTGTTGTTGAGTATTAGCTGGCCTTTTGCACTATCAAACTTCAGGGTAATGAATTCAACTTTTGAAAGCGAATCAGGGTGCAATGCTTTTATTTTTACAGGAGAAGTTTGGTACGCTAAAGCAGCCCGCACCTTTCCCTGCTGATAGATCGTAGCATACAAATCCAATGATTTCACCACATCAGTCATTACTCCCCGGGATTGAATGACTTCGATTTCATTTTCGATAAGCTTTTTCGAATCCAGCACGTCCAGCGATTCCAGCGCTTTGGAATCTTCATATCCCTTCTTGGAATCTTTTACAATAAGTGAGGCATCAGCTTCATAAATAGGCGTGCTGTATCGCAGGTAGAGAAAGCCGATCAGGAATGAGACAATGAGAAAAATAACAAACATCGGCCAATAGGGAATGTATTTGACTACCAGTTGACTGATTGTATTCTCCTGCTTATTTTGAATGAATTTGTTTTCGGGTATTTGCGTGTTCATTGCGATTGTTGTTTTCGATAACTAATATCTTATTCTTGTTAAAATAAGAACTATCAGGGACAGGCCGCTTAGTACGGACGGAAGTAATTGCCTTGAAAGACTGGCTGATGCTGCTTTTGCCTTATTAGGCTCCACATATACCACATCATTGGGTTTCAAATAATAATACGGTGACGTTATAAAATCACTTGAATTTATATTGATATGGCGTGTTTTTTTTGTGCCGTTTTCCTCCCTGATCAGTAAGATATTATCCCGTCGTCCATAAATAGTCAAATCACCGGCAAGGCCAAGCGCTTTAACCAGAGAAATCTTTTCATTTGGAACCGTGATCACGGTGGGATGTTGAACCTCGCCAAGCACAGTTACTTCATAATTGAGAAACCGAACGTCAACTATAGGATCAATAAGTAATTTTTTTTCGAGAAGTGTGCTGGTAATTTTCTCTTCTAATTGCTGTTTGGTTAACCCTGTAGCTATAAATCGGCCAATAATCGGCAATTGAATATTGCCATCATCTCCCACCAGGTATCCAGCCGATTGATTTTTATTATTTGAGCTGCTGGCTCCGGCGTTATTGGTGGTGTTGAAGATAGAAGAAGCTTCGGGGCTGAGGCTGGTAATCGTAATGCTTAAAATATCATTTTTCTGAATCACTGTTGCCGGCCTTTCAGAATTTGCAAAAGTTGAATCCGGAATATTGTTGAAGTAAGCGGTCTTATTAGAAGTAGTACACGAGAATCCCATTAGCACAATTAGAAAAATGATTGACGCATTTAAAATATTTCTACCCATAAATTAATTTTATTTTACTAAGAAGGAAAATCACTCTTTTGAGTCGAAGAAAACGTTTTTATTTTAAGACAAAATTATAACTCCTGTGCTGTTGACACAAGGTTTTAGAATATTCTGGAAAAATTGAAAAACAGGTAAATCATATTTGCATCGGGGAGATAACGTGATAGCGTTTATTTTACTGAATTAAATATTTTAATTATTACGCAAATATAAATTAGAAAACAGGGTTCAGTGAAATTTAATACATATTGGGTTACAGGATTTTTGATACATCAAAGGACGGTTTAACCATTATGAATGGATCAAGTAACTTTAATGACAAGTCCAAAGCGTTAATGCGCAGAAATATCAGCGTGATTGTATTTTCGATCTTAAACATTTAAAACCGGAACACCCGATTGCTTGCTTCTTTAAAAGTTTATGTTTAGTTTTACCTCCAGCTTACAGCATATTCTTCCGCAATCCCTCCTTTGAATTCCAGGATCCTTTGCTTCTATAATTCCATCAATTGATCGTCCGCTTTTTGGACAATTCGGAAATTCTTAATACGAGAGGCACATTCATGCCGCCTCATCAATCCCAACATCCTGAGTATTTAGAAAGACTATCCGGGCCCCGGCTCCTTATCCAATTACATTAGTTACAAACGTCTGTCTCATTTCTCTTCTCTCTGCTTTGGTGGCTTAGGGATAAGAAAACTCAACCGGGCACAGTAATTAGTAAAATAGATATAAGGTCTTAACATAAACTCTGAAATATGGATACTTTTTACACCGCTTACTTAAGATTTGTCAATGGGTCGCCATTGTATTTCGTTAAAAAATTCTCTACATTCCCTGAATTGAATGGTGTGCCACCAATTCTTGAGAACTATGGAATGCATACCGATTTCCATCGCGCTTGCAAAATTGCAAAAGTCAAAGATCCCTCCGTGATCGAAAGACTTTTAGGGGAAATAAAAAGTGAAGAGAGCAATACTGCTAAGGTTATTTCAATGAATTCACCTCAAGCAATTAATGTTGCTCAATAATGAAATCCTTATAAGATAAAAGTTCTCAACAAAAAAGGCTGATGAAATATTAGTTATTCAGATCCAGCTAAAAGGCTTTGTCATCTCCTTTGAGTAACTGGTAAACCGTAAGAAACATTATTTGAATATCGAGCCAAAGGGTCCAGTTCTCAAGATACCACAGGTCTTTGTTCACCCTGTTTTCAATTTGATCTGCAGAAGTGATTTCACCCCGGAATCCGTTTATTTGAGCCCAACCGGTTATGCCAGGCTTTAGAAACTGTCTCACCATATATTGATCAACAGACTTTGAATAGTCATTGGTGTGTTTGATCATATGAGGGCGGGGTCCTACTACGCTCATTTCCCCGGTAAAAACATTCAGGAATTGCGGGAATTCATCAAGGCTTGTTTTCCGAATAAACCTTCCAGTTTTTGTTACCCGTGCATCGCCTTTAGTTGCTTGTTTCAGGTCAGATTCACTGTTTGACTGCATACTTCGAAATTTTATGCAGTTGAATGGCATATTATTTTTGCCGGTTCTCTTTTGAGTAAAAAAAATTGGTCCCCTGGATTCCAGAAAGATCAGCAAACCTAAAAGTGGAATCATCCAGGATAAAATAAAAACGATTACAAAGAAACTGACAACAACGTCGAGAGCACGCTTTTTGATTCTGTTGCCCACATCATCCAGCGGTTCGCTTCTAAGAGATAAAATAGGTAAATCCCTGAAGTAATCAACGTGAATACTGTGATTAATAAATTTGGATAAATTTGGGACTATTCTAAACCTGATGAATTCTTTTTCTGCCGCATACATCAGGTCGTAGATTTCGTTGTTCTGATCCGGAGTGATTGTGGAAAAAATCTCGTCAATATTATTTGCCTTTGAAACATCAACGGCCCCGCTTATTTCGGAAAGAATGGGATAATGAGATAGCTCATGCAAATTTTTCTTATCCTCAATAAATCCAACCAATTCTGTGCTGATACCATCTTCTTCAAAATATCTCGCTAATTTTTTAGCCGTTTCATTGTAGCCTAAAATAGCCACCCTTTTGAGAAGGTTGTGCCTTGTTCTAAAGTAATTGCTTATTCCGAGGTATAGGAAACGATTCAGGAGTAATGCCCCCCCAAAGCATAGCATGGTAACGACTATGTAGATTCTTGAGATCACAAATTCTCTCGAGAAAAACAGGTACATAAATACAGCGATTATCCACAATACGTAGACCTGGGCAGTTCTCTTGGTGAAATGATTAAAATTCAGTATCGTTTTACTGGCGTAGGCCCTGCTGACAAAAGCGAGTAAAACCCATAATCCGTTTGCTACAATTAAATATTGAAAATAGGCAGATAGGTCTTTAGGATGTATCCTAGTTGCAAAGAATACTTCAACCAAAATAAAGACGCTGTTCAAGAGAATAATGTCGAGAGCAATGAGTGTGGATTTAAGATATCTCTCGAACTGTTTATTCATGTAATTGGGATTTAGATGGGATACAGCTTCTATTAAAGATGGGCGAAATTACAGCGGTATGATTAATTAAAATCTTTTGAGGAGTAAAACTATAAATCGAACAGATTATTGTGATTCAAGTTTCGGGTGAATTTGATCTGACAAATTCATCCGCAATACTATTCCAAAACGACAGAATAGTAACATTTAGTTGCCAAATGAAAATTCTAATCGATCTACTAAAATTTTTGAAATGCTTCAATTTTTAATTTCCCAATTCCTCTAATTAAAGAATCAGACTCACAGCACTAAGCTATGGGAGCGTTTTCGAGCGAAGCTGTTGCTGTAGAAAATAATGAATGTTCTCTGTCCCGTATTACTTCTCCGGAAGAACCGGCTATCAGGGTATATCCGAGTGAGGGAAGATCTATACGAGATGAAATACCCTTGATCGATATAAATTTGCCTTCCCGCCTGAAGCTTGGCTCATCGAATACTCTAATTCCATCATGCAGATTTACATGTATCTTCTCGACCTTGACTTCTTCATTCTCCGCCGTGAAATTCCGGATTGCTTCGATTTCATCTTCATTGATTATTGCAGGTTTGCCGAGCCAATGCAGAAAATTTACTATCCCTTTAATTCTGTTTATCCGCAACATTTCCTGGTCTGAGATGTTTAAAAACACGTAAGATTTAAACAGGGGCTCCATCTGAATCCTCGTCCTCGACATTACCGTAGATCTCACTTTTACAAGAGGACAATAATTCTCTATTTTCAATTTATTTAATGCGTTCTTTACCTTTTTTTCACATTCCGGTCTGGTATAAACAGCATACCATTTTTTCTGCATGTTCTTATTTTTTAAATGAAGTTTGCAGTCATTCTAAGGATGGTTGATTTATTTTTCATCGCTATTGTGACAACTTTTATGCCTAACAAAGGAATTGCGATTAAATATTCTCAAAACAATTTTTTCAACGAACAATCAGGTTTTTGAACCGCGAACAAAGCTGAAGCTCCCTTCCGAAAAAGAAGCAAGCTAATTCTGAAACTAAAAAATTAGACTTACGACTGATCAAAAAATCCTGTGATCAAACAATTTTGCCTGGTTCATTAGGATTGGAGTTCTGGACTTGGGGTAGTATTAATTCATCAGTAATTGGAATACTAAGAATCGATGGTTAGGAGGGAATTTTATAGAATATGGAAAAAGAGTAAATAAACCGAAGGGGACGATACAAAGGTTTCGTTACAGCTACAAACATAACATATTGAAAAGTAATATCCAAATTTACCCAGCTGCATTTATCTTTAATTTCATGGTCATTTTCTTTGATGTTTAAATTCCTCGCAGGTAGATTAATGTTATCTCTCTCATTTTTTTTCTTTCATATCCTCCTTCTTATTGTGACTAACTTTTAAGGCAGCTACAAAAACGGCGCCTCCGATAATATTTCCAGTGACCGCAAAAATCAAAAAGTGCAGGTAGTCCATCACAGAAATGGTATTTCCGGTAAGCATCGCGACAAACAATTCAACAGATCCGACGATACAATGGTGAAGGCCCGCTATTCCTATTACAAAAGTCACCAAAATAATCAGCAGCAATCGGCTAATCGTTTCCTGGGTAGAGGAAACGAGCCATGCAAGCAATCCCATGAGCCAACCCGCAAAGATTGCGCTACCGAGTAAGACGTTCCATTGATAGTGTGGAATTTCAGCTGCAATATGCTGATAGGCGCTTTGTTTAACGATTCGCATTTCTACCGGCAATAACGCCAGGATGCAACTAAAAACAAAGCATCCAATCAAATTTCCTGAGAGAACTATACCCCACAATCTCAACAAACTTCCGGGTTTTTTCTTCTTGCTTAAAACCGGAATTACAGCTATTGTCGTTTGTTCTGTAAACAATTCTTCTCTGCCAATTATGACGAAAACAAATCCTAATGGATAGCTTAATGCAAGTAACAGGTGCATCGATGGTTCGCTAATTCGATTTTCAAATAAAGAGAATAAAACTCCCATCAATAAAATACTGAATCCAATTTCGAGCCCTGCCGTGAGCGCTGACAAAAATAATGACCACGAAGGGCGAGAATGTTGAAGTAATCCGTCTTCACTGAGTTGGTCGAGAATCTCACTAACTTGTCTTGGGTTGGTAGCGGTTTTGGCCAGGCGCGGATTCTTAAATGGTTTTAATTTTCTGATTATTCTCGATTATTTTTCAAAATGTCTGGGCCAAAAGGCAGGGATAAATTAATGACAAGGTTACCGGATTATTTCTGTATGCAAAACAATCAGAATTAATAATCTCAATTCTCCATTCAAATAGTGGTAGTAGAAAGGGGCTGGTATCATTTCACTAAAGCTTTACAAAACCAGGCATGCGGGGGATTAGTTCTCCTGTGATTTTTCCGGCCGGCTTAATTATAAATCCGACATCTTGCCCGATGTAGTTTCC
>JBBSPT010000028.1:0-13969 GCA_038258515.1 Chitinophagales bacterium
AAACCTGAATTTGGAAAAGCAATTGATAAAAAAGTTTATCAGGCGTCGATAAAATTTTTCGAAGAAGTTCTTCAATTGCTGCATCCATTCATGCCTTTCATTACAGAAGAAATTTATCATCTCCTGGACGAAAGCAGGACCGATGATTTGATCGTAAAACAACTGAATTTCCCTCAGCAGCCTGATAAAAAAATACTTGAAGAAGGAAAAACTTTGAAGGAACTGATAACGGCCATCAGGGATGCCAGGACAAAACATTCGGTAAAGCCAAAAGATCCGATCACTCTTTTTATCCAGGCCGGAAATGCATCATTCTATTCTTCCATAGAAGATATTTTAATCAAACAGATAAACGCAGATAAAATTGAAGTTTCGATGGAGCGTGTGCCTGGCGCAATTGCCATTGTAGCCGGGAAAGAAAAAGTGTACATGGCAACAAATAAGGAGATTGACACGAAGCCTCAAATAGAAAAACTCACCAAAGACCTTGACCATCTTAAAGGTTTCCTAAATGCGGTAAATAAGAAATTAAGTAATGATAAATTTGTTGAAAATGCACGACCCGAGGTAATCGAACTGGAAAGAAAAAAGAAGGCAGATGCTGAATTGAAAATTTCCGTGATCCAGGAAAGTCTTTCTGCAATGGAATAGATTATTCTGACGTTGTATGATTCTTAAGTTTAAATTATGAAGAAAAATCTTAAACTACTGTTGCTTGTCCTCATCTGTTGCTCAACAACTCATTTGTTGTTTTCCCAACAAACAACGGAAAAGGGCACCATTACAAAAATTACTAAATTCAAGCCGCCCGTTGTTAAGTCGATATTGGGTATAAACTCAGACGGAGCAACCGTGACGATAGATGAAGCCAATCAACTCATCGCGCTTCCCTTGAAAATCAGCGATACGCAAGGGAATTCCTATAAAATTGATTCATATCATTTTCTCTACAAAAAAAAGGGAGTGGTTGAAGATGAACAGACAGGCCGTAAACAGATGACGTTTACAACAGTTGCAAGTCTTTTCGACAAAACCCCTCTGCCAAAAGTGTGGCAGGAAAATATCCAAAACGGTTTTCAAAAAGATGAAGAAATGTACTTCTTCGACATTGTTGTGCAGGACAACGCAGGCAGAAAATTTTTCGCACCTGATCTTAAAATACACATAAAGTAATGATGCCTGTAATTAAGGTTGCACGGCTCGAAGACATCCCAACGATTCAAAATATAGCACACCAAACATGGCATGATGCTTATAGAAATATTCTTTCCGCAGAGCAACTTGAATACATGCTTGAAAATGTTTATTCTACCACATCTCTTCACAATCAATTTTTGAATTTACATCACGATTTTGTTCTCGTCTTGCAAGAAAAAATTCCGGTGGGCTTTGCTTCGTTTTCGCCAATGGAGCCAGGGATGGAAAGTTACCGCCTTCACAAAATTTATGTTTTGAAAAACAGTCAAGGTTGCGGCACAGGAAAGATGCTTTTAGATTACGTCATTCAAAGATGCCTGGAAGCAGGGGCTACCTCTGTAGAGTTAAATGTCAACAGGCGCAATAACGCCAGGGTTTTTTATGAGAAACAAGGATTTATAGTAGAGCAAGAAGCCGACATTGATATTGGCAATGGCTTTTACATGAACGATTATATCATGCGGCTACAGTTATAAAAGAAAATGCAGCACCATTTTCTTTACCAAAAATTACTGAATAGCAGCCATCTGTTTATCAAAACTAACCTTTCAGAATTCTAAATCTGCTGTCCTAATGTTTTGCCTATTTATTATTTAGTTTTAAGTAACAATTTTCATCCAACTTACAGTTCTACTATTTTGCTTGTCAATGAAAAAACAACTGTTGCTTTTTTCAATTACTTTTTGCCTTGCAAGCATCTCATTTGCGCAAGGAGCATTTGTAGACAGTCTTATGAACTGGATAAAAATGCATCCCGCTGTTGACTCTCAGCACATTCAAACACTGCATAGACTCAGTTACAGGTTAAGTGAGAAAGATGTAAAAAAGGCTTTCTACTATTACGAAAAAGTATCGACCCTAAGCGATAGTCTCGACTTTACTTATGGAAAATCTCTTGCACAGATCAATCTTGGAATTTTACTGTACAATTCAGCAAATTTTGATGCGAGTAACAACGCATTTTTTAAAGCTATTGATTATGCCGAAGCATGTGGAGCTATGAGATTGAAAGCGGTTTCGCTGAACAATGCGGGAGACAATTTTAAAACGCTAAAAAACTATGAAAAATGCAGGCAATACACTGAACAGGCCATTGTACTGAACAAGGAACTGAAGGCATGGCGTGGTGTTGCTATCAATTATGAATTACTGTTTCAATGCGATTTCCAGGAAAAGTTGTATGAACATGCAAAGAAAAAACTTGACGACGGTATGCCTTATGCGCTACTTGCCAACGAAAGTTACATTCTCTCACAATTTTATTTAGACTTTGGGAAACTGAATGCGGTCAACAATAAAATCGATTCCGCCCGCTATTATTTTGAAAAGGCGCTTTTTCAGGCGTCTCAGCAAAATGACCTGAGGAACGAATACCAGGTTTACCTTGCCAGGGCTATTTATTTGCCGGGCCTTCGGCCTGCAGAAAAAATAAAGTTGCTGGACACCGCCTTGAATATTGCTGAAAGAACCCAATACTTTGAAGGAATAACCAATACTGCAGAACAGCTTTCAGCCGTATACGACGAAAAAGATGACAAAGATTCTTCGCTAGTTTTTTACCGCATGTACCGCGCCGCCTTCGATTCGTTGTTTTCGGAACATAACAGGCGAAATGTTATTATCAATGAATCAGAATGGCTTATCAGGAAAAAAGAAATGGAGAACCATCATTTACTCCAACTTTCTGAACTACAAAAAAAACAAATCGTTTTCAAAAATGCCCTTCTTTTTGCTGTCATAGTTTTTTCTGCTCTGACGATCATCGCGGCATTTATTCTGTACAATTCCAAACAGGCCAGTAAGAAAAAAGCAGAATTTGCATTTAAACAACAATTAGCCGAATCGAAGATGCATTCTTTACGTTCTCAAATGAACCCACATTTTATTTTCAATAGTTTAAACAGCATCGAAAATTTTATGATGCAGAATGAAAAGAGAAAAGCAAGTGACTACCTGCACAAATTTGCACTCCTCATCAGGACGATCCTCGAAAGCAGCCGCAATGAACTGACGCGTTTTTCATCTGACATAGAAGCGTTGAAGCTTTATATCGACCTGGAACAAATGCGATTCAATCAAAAATTCTGTTACACGGAAAACATAGATCCGGATCTGATCTCAGGAGATTACTACGTACCATCACTGCTGATACAGCCTTATATTGAAAATGCAATTGTTCATGGAATTGCACACAGCGATCGTCATGATCTTCGGCTTTCTTTGTCAGTATTTTTAGAGGATGATTATATTAAGTACGAGGTTAGAGATAATGGAATTGGGCGATTTAAATCTGAAGACTATAACAAACTTAACCGGCTTTATCATAAAAGTGTAGGACTAAAAATCAGCGAGGATAGAATTCAGTTACACAACAAACAGCAAAATGCGAATGGATTTATAAAAATCTCTGATCTGTTCGATGAAGATGGCGATGTCGCCGGAACAGTGGTAGAAGTTAAAATTAAAGCCAGATAAAATGGAAAAGATCAAGGCAGTGATAATAGATGATGAACTCAACAGCCTGCAAAATCTGAAACAAAAGATTGAAGAGTTCTGCCCGCAAATACAAGTTTTAGCTTCTACGCAAAAACCCGAAGAAGGCATTCTTATCATCAAAGAAGTGCGGCCCGATGTGGTATTTCTCGACATTGAGATGCCACGTATGAGTGGGTTTAGAATGCTCGAAGAAATCGGTGAATATGATTTCGATATCATCTTCACCACCGCATATAACCATTATTCTATCGATGCCATCCGGATTAGCGCTTTTGACTACCTCATCAAGCCGATTGGTATCGATGAACTTCAAAAGGCGGTGGAAAGACTCGACAAAACGCTCAACAGGCACACGAAAGAAAAGATCGATATCTTAAAAAAGTCTTTAGATGAAAACAAAAGCCAGGAAGATAAAATAGCGATCTCAACAACGGAGGGTATTGAATTTATTTCTATAAAAAATATCCTTCACATCGATTCAAAATCGAACTACAGCAAAA
This sequence comes from Chitinophagales bacterium, assembly GCA_038258515.1. Classification (GTDB taxonomy): domain Bacteria; phylum Bacteroidota; class Bacteroidia; order Chitinophagales; family Chitinophagaceae; genus Ginsengibacter. The sequence goes on from JBBSPT010000028.1 coordinate 4,194, forward strand.
TTTATCTGACAGAAGGTAAAACTATGCTCGTATCAAAAATTTTAAAAGATTTTGAAGAGATCCTTACCCCTTACAACTTTTACCGTATTCATAATTCACATCTTATTAATCTCAATCACATCAAAAAATATATCCGAAGCAAGGGAGGACAGGTGATGTTGCAGGATGGAACACATATCGATATTTCGCGCAGAAAAAAAGAAGAGTTCCTGAAAATGATCAGCGGCTAATAGCCACCAGAAGAAAAGACTCAGAATAGAAAGCAGTGCAGTTTTGATTTTCATCAGGGATCATGATTGGGCTAATGAATTAATTGATGCGTTTGTTTGATAACGCCCATGACAAACGTACTTTGTACGTGTCCCATATTCTCCAACTGGCTAAGTGTGTTCACGTGAAAATCATAATAAGTATTCATGTCTTCACAGACCACTTTCAGCATAAAATCAAACTCCCCGGAAATGCTGAAACATTCTACAATTTCATTTAATTCCTGGATTGCTTTTATAAACTTCACGCCGGCGTTCTTGCTGTGTTGCTTCAGCGAAACATAACAAATCACCATCAGGCCTTTCTTCACTTTTTCATGATCAACCAAAGTGGCATACTGCTTTATCACTCCTGAGTCCTCCATCCTTTTTATGCGCTCATGCACCGGTGTTGTGCTGAGGTGAATTTTACCGGAAATCTCCTTGATGGTAATTCGTGCATTTTTCTGCAAGAGATGAAGGATGGCGAGGTCTTTGCTGTCCAATTCTGTTCCTGTGGAAGCTGATTTTTCTTTTTGGCTGCTTTCTGACATTCTTCTTTCGATGTTTGTTCTGTTTGTCGGTTGAAAATAATTCATTTATCCTGAATTGCAGTATTCTGATAGGAATTTTTACTACTGTGACTTAGATTTGCAGTTCTAAAAAATAAAAATATGTCTACAACCACAAAAAATTCAATCGATTTTAGTCTTAAATACAAGGTGAAAGATATGAGCCTCGCCGAGTGGGGCCGTAAAGAGATTTTGCTTGCAGAAGCAGAAATGCCGGGTTTGATGGCATTAAGAGAGGAATTCGGAAAACAGAAACCTCTGAAGGGAGCCAGAATTGCAGGATGTCTTCACATGACCATTCAAACGGCTGTACTCATCGAAACTTTAATTGAGTTAGGTGCTGAAGTAAAATGGAGTTCTTGCAATATATTTTCAACGCAGGACCAGGCGGCAGCAGCAATTGCCGCAAAAGGAATTGGTGTGTTTGCATGGAAGGGGCAAACACAGGCTGAAAGTGACTGGTGCATTGAACAAACATTGTTTTTCGGAAGCGAAGATCGCCCGCTGAACATGATTTTAGATGATGGCGGAGATCTTACGAATATGGTTTTTGATCAGTATCCGGAATTGATACAGTACATAAAAGGCTTGTCAGAAGAAACTACTACCGGCGTTCACAGGCTTTATGAAAGAATGGAAAAAGGCACGCTGCCTATGCCTGCAATCAATATTAATGATTCGGTTACAAAGTCAAAATTTGACAATAAATACGGATGCAAGGAAAGCCTGGTGGACGCAATCAGGAGAGCAACTGATGTAATGATGGCCGGCAAGGTTGCAGTCGTTGGAGGATATGGAGATGTTGGAAAAGGCTCTGCCGCAAGTTTGCGGGGGGCAGGCGCCAGGGTGATTGTGACTGAGATAGATCCTATTTGCGCCTTGCAGGCGGCAATGGACGGATATGAAGTAAAGAAAATGATCGATGCAGTAAAAGAAGCGGATATTATTGTAACAGCCTCTGGTTGCCGCGATCTCATCAAGAAAGAACATTTCCTGGCCATGAAAGATAAAGCGATCGTTTGTAATATCGGGCACTTTGATATCGAAATTGATATTGCATGGTTGAATGATAACTATGGTAGCACAAAGGATACAATCAAACCACAGGTAGATAAATATACTATCGAGGGAAACGACATCATTGTTCTTGCAGAAGGACGCCTTGTGAATTTAGGTTGTGCCACCGGCCATCCAAGTTTTGTAATGAGTAATTCTTTTACCAACCAGGTATTGGCTCAGCTCGAACTGTGGCTAAATAGCGACAATTATGAAAACAAAGTGTATGTGCTTCCTAAACATTTAGATGAAAAAGTAGCACGTCTTCACTTAAATAAAATTGGCGTGGTACTGGAAGAGTTGACAACGGAACAAAGCAAATACCTCGGTATCCCGAAAGAAGGTCCGTATAAGCCCGAATTGTACAGGTATTAGGAAGCAGTTATTATTGTGAAGCAGTTGTTAACCTTGGTTCATAAAAAAGAAAAGCGAGGGAAATAAACAAAAACAACACTAATATTGTTAGAAGGGCTAAACTTGTCTTAAATTGAATTAATTTAATGCTTGATAAACAACCTTCGGGAAAATCTTAACCTTAAAAAAAAATAAAGAATGAGAACAGGAAGACCAAGAGAAAGAGCCATAACTCTCAGAGATGGCTTTTATATAGAGATTTATAACTCACCGGACGGTAAAGGACTTAAGCTCAGGAGCGATAGCGAAGAAGCAATGGAGCTTGCTGCAAAACAATATTCGCGTTTCAAGAAGGTCGTTGTTCTTGGTGAGTATAAGAACGGAGTGAAGTTAACAGAAGCTAATGCCTGATAATTGACGTTTGGTGATTTCCGCGTAAGAACCGTCGCTTTACAGCCTTATGATAAATCAAATATTAGGGCTTTTTCTTTGAGGCCGGCTGCTTTTTTTTAAAGAAATTAAAAACCCACATTAATAAACTGTGGGTTTTTTTATGCCTTATAGTTCTCACGGAATTTTTTCGCAAATTACATGCGTCGGAATGTCTGGTTCGAAAAGATGTTTTAATCAGCCCGTTCTTCATCACTGTTCCGTCCACTTCTTTTAAATAGAGAAAAATTGCTATCGCCAAATTTATAACTGAGGGTCAGCTTGAAACTCCTCGTCCTCCACCTACGGTAAGACTCCTGGTAAAAGGAATCAGTATCATAAATCACTCCGTAGCGCCTTGTATTCAACACGTCATTTACACTAAATGTGATCGAGCCCTTATTCCCCTTAAACAAATCTTTTCTCAAAGCGAGGTCAGAATCAAATTGCTCCAGCCTTCTGCCTTGAGGTATCACTCTCGGAGATTCATATTCCCCGGTTAATTGCACGCTGATCTTATTAAATAACGACGGATTCTCCGTTTCAATCTTGTAATTCACCGTAAATTTCGTGCTCCAGTTGAATCCTTTATTGCTAAGGTCTTGCTTGCCTACGGATGCTTTCACGTTCCTGTAATTAAGGCTGAAAGAGGGAGTGAAATCAAAATTTTTGGCCAGCTTTTGCTGTAACGTAAGTTCCATGCCAAGCCTGTTTGTACTTTGCGCATTAATGTAAGTGTTGAGAATTGCGTTCGGATCTACCGCTGCGTTGTTTAGCTGGCTATATTGTGCACTCGTGATTGTATCGCTGTACCGCGTTATATCTTGCTGTGTATTCCTGTAATAAACAGTTCCGAGGAAATTGCTCCTGTTTTTGAAAGTTTTGCTGTAGTTGAATTCCAGAGAATTCGTAAACTCAGGTTTCAATTCAGGATTGCCCTGTTGAATGTTCAAAGGATCATTGATATCGATAAAAGGATTCAATTGCCAAAAGTTTGGACGGCGAATACGACGGGAATAATTGAGTTGCACTTCTACACTTTCACTCAGCTTATTCGAAAGATAAAGGCTTGGAAACAACGCATCCCAAAGATTTTTAAAATGCGCCGGGTATTGATAGCCGAAAGTTTTAGCACTATCAATCAGGGTGCCGCTGAATTTTGAATACTCGCCCCGTAAGCCTGCCTGGTAACCGATATTGCTCATTTTGCCGGTATAAGTGAAGTAAAGAGCCTGGACTGATTCTTTATATTTATAATTATTGCTGAGCGGCAATTTTGTTTCAACTCCGTTCAGCAGGGCAAACGAATTGAATTGGCTTTCATAGTTATTGATGAAACTTCTAAAACCTGATTCGATCTTTGTGTTTTCGTCAATAGGATTTTCATAATCTATCTTTGCGGTCATCTGGTTGTTATTGTTCGATCCATTATTGCGAACGTTATTGGGTGCGCCATACATTGACTCATCCGGATTATAAAAAACATTTAAAATATTCGAATGATTTTTTACATCTCCATAATTTAGATTTACGCTTGCCTCAATTTGCTTACCCTCCTTTGGAAACTTGTGCGTATAAATTCCGGAAGTACGATACCGGTTAAATTGGAACCAACTATCAGAAGTCCTGTCGCCGTACCTCTCCAACAGTTTAGAGCTGTTTAAATATTTCTGTTCCTGTATCTCAGTATTCGAAAACCTCCCTTGTACTGCTCCCTGCGATAATGTCAAGGTGTTCCTGTTGTCTATAAAAAAATCAAAGCCGCCTCTGATGGATTTAAATTCCCTTGAACGTTCATTGATCGAATTTTGATTAAAATAATCTTCCACAATGCCGCCAACTTTATTTCTCCTGAAACTTTCACTGTTGGCGTTTCCTCCTGACTCATTATAGTTTCCGCTTACAAAAAAATTGAACTTGCCCTGACGCAGATTAATGTTCGCATTTGCCGAAAAAATTCCCTGTGTACCAACCGAAGTGGAAACGATACCATTGAGACCAATCCGCTTATTCTTTTTTAGAATAACATTTATAATTCCGCCCGTGCTGGAAGCATCATACTTTGCGGAGGGATTGGTAATAAGTTCAACGCGATCGATGTTGTCGGAAGGAATTTGATCAAGGGTAAGAATAGTCGGACGTCCGTCAATAAAAATTGTGGGGGTTGAATTTCTTAACTCGATATTTCCGTCAACATCCACCGAAAGTGAAGGGATGTTTTTCATCACATCAAGAGCAGTGCCGCCCCGGGACGAAAGACTTTTATCTACATCAAAGATCTTTTTGTCGATGCCCATCTGTAATGCGGGCTTGTCAATCACAACGGTAACCTCCGCAAGACGCTGGGCTCCCTTCGTCATAATTATATTCCCGAGATCCTTAACGATATTATTTGCAGGTCCTACTTGCGCTGCTTTAAAAGACACGCCTTCCCTATGAACAGTGTATCCAATAGAAGACACCACGAGCTGAAGAGTTCCGGCAGCCTTAATGTTTTGAAAGTTAAAATCACCATTTGATTTACTTAACATCGCAGCTATCACGGAATCGCTGGTTATATTGGTACCTGGATCTTTTACATTGATAACCAACTGCACTGATGCTGATTGTATTGGCTTTTTTGTCTCAAAATCCACTAATTTACCGTACAACTTATTGGTAGCGGGCAGAACGATTAGCATATCCTCGTTTTCAGGCAAAGGCTCTTTTTCAACCTGTGCGAATAAGGCCGGATTAATAAGAAATAAAAGAAATAGCAGAAAAAATATCTTCATGGTTAAAATTTTAAATCGACGTCTTCTGGAGAAGAACAGCACAAAACAAGTTTTGTTCCAGCAAAGCCCGTTTAATGTTGATTGGAAAGCTGGTTCTAAGAGTTGTAGTTAAATCCGGCGAAACAATTGTATTAATCAAGCTTTTTATGATTAGATTTTTATTTTCTCGTTAGACGATAAACTTAAAGAAAACCCGTGCTTAATAATTATTTTGACAAAACTTTTGGAAAATGGGATTTTGTATGCATCATGTTGTAGAAATTTAATTGGATTCTAAAACTCCTGTAGCAATGGAAAATAATCGTCAAAGAATTGACATAGTAAATATGGTACTTGAAGAATGTATTATCGCCTATCCAACTTCTTCTTTTGTCATCAGTCTTTATAAACAGTACACGCAGCGGGGAAGCCTTAGTAAAAAACAATTACAGGGCTTGTACAGCAAAGCCTCGAAAATTGAAGGAATATCTCCTGGAAAATTAGGAACACTTGAAGCGATTATAAAAAAGATGCCGACAAGGTATAAATCTGAGCTGCCAGAGTCAGCTCCGGTTTTCGAAAAAGATGAGTTGTCAGGCGAGATGATCTATTCGATCCTTGAAAAATATCCTGAACACAAGAGAGTATTATACCTAAAGACAAAATATGAAAATAATGATCCATTGTCTGCTTTGGAAAACGCAGAGCTAAAAAAATTTAAAAAAATATTACTCTGAAGATTAAAAAAAAGCCGGTTAATACCGGCTTAGTTAATATTTATACATTGAGTGAAAATCTTTCTATTTTCCTACTACTTTAAATTGAACTGAATTTCCATCCGCTTCTTCTTTAAAATAAGTGCCATCCGGAGAAACATATAACTTCTCGCCGTTGAGGGTCACCACTTTCACTCCATTTGGCAAGTCGGAAACAACATCGCCATTCTGGAAGTTTGATTGTGGAATATCGAGGCTGCTATTATCATTTTCCTGGTAGCTGTTATTTATTTCGCCATTTTTCCCAACCACCACATAGATTCTTTTGCCTTTTGAATTCCTGTCTTCCTGGAAGTAAGTTCCGTTCAGCTCATAAAACTTTTCGCCATTAACTATAACTGATTTCGCGCCTCTCGGTAATTTAGAGACGGTTGCACCCATGGGTGCATCCACCACTTCGTAGCTATCGTTATAGTTCCTGTAAAATATTCCATTGTAATAAAAGAAGGGATTTAACCCAACATAAATGCGGCTATATCCAAACGGAAGCCTTGAAACACGGATTCCAAAAGGAGGATAAATTGGCTGGTAATATCCTCCATAATAATCATAAAAAAGTCCGTCTGTGTAATAATAAGGATTTCCGCCAAAATAAATGGAAATGCTATTATGAGGCCGGTAGTTGTATCTCGGACCATACATAACATAGATGCGGCGATCATACCCACTTCTGTAGTAATAGTTATTGCTGCGATAATTATTGCGATAGCTATTATTCCGGTAATTATTGTTCGAGTAATTTCTATAGCTGCTATTGTTTCTATAATTGTTATTGTTTCTGTAACTACTACTATTTCTGTAATTATTACTTCTGTACTCGTTAGTGTTTGAGGAATTCGTTCTTATTTCATTTCCACCGGGCGTTACCCTGGGCGCGGAAGTAGAATTATTCGTAGAAGCGCGGTCGCCCCCGGGGGAGTCGAAAGAAAGTTGATTTCTTTCCCTGGTTCTTGTCAAAGCATTTTCCCTGCTCAAATTATTTCTCCCCTGAATCCTGGGAGAATTGTTATTTGAGGAAATGATCCGTTCGCTGACAGAAGGATTGCGTGTGATGCTGGAATTATTGCTTTCGCGAATAGAATTCCTGCTACTACTGCTCCTTGTCGCCATTCGCACTGATGGGTTGTTAGTATTCATTTGACGAACCGCTGATGAGCTATTGAACGTCCGGGGAGAAGTTCTTTCCCCACCGCCCTGTGAAACACTGGCTGACGATCTTGCGCCTCTTTCTCCACCCACGCTCATTCTGCGTTGTGCATCAGCATTATTTGACAACGTAGACGACAACAAAAAAGCTATTAAAAAACTGATTATATGTTTCATGTTTTCTATTTAAATATTGTTACTCAAATTTAATTCTAAAATCTGTTTTAATTCTGATGTTCACTTTCTGATGGTGATCTTGTCTTGTTAAAGTTTCTTAACGTGAATTAGACCAGGATATAGATAACAAGTTTAATCCAAAGAGTAGCATCCAAAGAGTTGCATTCATTTATAAAATTCAAACGATGAACAGCGATCCGATTGCACTTCACTTTTAATTAAAATATCATCAGGTAAATAAAAAAATTTCATGACCATACCAATACTCCTGAGAAAAAGTGTTTAGAGTACGATCTTACATGAGCGCGATATAAATGCCAATTTGAGCGCACTCCGGGAAGCAGAATAAAATTTTATAGACCATTGCAAAATAAAAAAATGTTATCTACTTTTACTCTGCACATCAATCTCCCCCTTCCTTCCTATCTTTTAGAAATTCCTTAGTTTATCTAATTACATCATTCCATTTAAGTGTAATTGTTAGCATAATCCTTTCCAGATTTTAGATCGAATCATTGTATTTAACAGAATATTTTGATCAACTGATATTACAGTTGAGTCCACCCGAAGTCTTAGAATTGAATACTTAAACTAGAAATTATGAAAACAATTTTTACGCAACAGGAAATTTTGTTAGTGACAGGAACCACTTTTTCATCGCGGGAATTCACATGCACAACCGATGGCATCAGTTACAATCACCTGAGTGAGAAGGAAAAATTGGAAGTAGCCTGCTGGAATGGCTTGTTACCTGAAATGCTTCCTGAAATATTCGATTTGCACAAAACAGATAAAAAACTTTATCTCTGGGAAATAAAAGAAGGAAGCTCTTTTATAGAACTTGAGTTAGGCGAAATACGCCTTGAGGTCGAAAAAGATTTTTCTATTGATCCCTATTCATTCATGCCGTCGAAATCTCTTTCGTGACATTCACAATCGCGCAATCTTTATAAATTTCTATTATAGAAATGCCGGCTTTTTAGGCCGGCTTTTTTATGGATCTGAAACAAAATAAATTGCCGGAAGTCATATTTTAATTTTATTTTAAGGCGCTTTTTTACCAAAAAATAAAACAATGGAAGATATAGATCAATTAAAGCTTGGCATAGGAACGAGGCTCCAGCATATGCACTACGGACAGGGAGTTATAGTCGGTATCAGATTCGCAACTTATCTCATTTCATTTATCACTCATGGTGTAAAGGAGATAGATAAAGACGATCCAAAACTTGAAGAAATAATTCCTGAAAATGTAACGCTGGAATTGGAGACGACAAGTGAGGTTGAAAAATCATTGCTTAAGATTTTAAGACTCTGGAGCGACACATCAGAAATAGTTCCTCTTGGGGACCGTTGGAAAGGCGGTGTTATGGTTTTACAGCCTGCAGACAAATCACAACAAGCAAAAGAAATTCCAATCGAAAATTTTTTTCATAAAATTGTAATGCTTCGTGACAGGATAAGAGTTATGGAACAGCAAATAAACGCTCACAAAAATTTGAGTGACGAAGACAAAATAAATCTGCAACAATACATTACCCGTATTTATGGCTCACTCACCACATTCAACGTCCTTTTTAAAAATAAAGAAAACTGGTTCGTTGGAGATAAAAGCGGTAGCACATAATTTTCTCCTGAATCCTTACCTCACTTTTTTATAGATCAGAAAATGCTGAATAGGTAGAAATTCACCATCATATGAGAGAGTAAATCCATTCGCCTGCAATTCTTTGTTAATCTGGGAAACGGTTGCCTTATGCAGAGGTTTTATAGAAATCGTGGAGTCTTCTCCTCTGTATTCAATCAACAGTAACCGTCCATCTATCTTTAGAGACTGGCGAATAGATTGCAACATTTCCCGGGGGAATTCAAATTCATGGTACACATCAGACATTAAGGCAACATCAATCGTGTTCTCCGGAAGCATTGCCGAATAAGGATTTCCTTTCACGATCACAATGTTTGAGGCGTCTGACTTGTCTTTTTTCTCCTGCAAAAAGTCAATGAAATCATCCTGGATTTCCACGGCAAACACTTTTCCTTCAGGAACCCTTTGTGAAATTCGGAAAGTATAATATCCGGTCCCAGCACCAATATCCGCTACAATATCGGTCGCCTTCAAGTGCAAACTGTCAATTGCGATATCCACGTTTTCCTCATCCTGACGATCGTTTCGCTCAAGCCATTCTGCGCCGGCGGAACTCATTACCTGCGAAATTTCCCTTCCGAAATAAAATTTCCCGATGCCATCACGCGATGCATTCG
>JBBSPT010000029.1:0-13783 GCA_038258515.1 Chitinophagales bacterium
CTAATTAAAGTCGCTCTTTATTCCACGCGTTTAAAACTTTTGCAGAAATTATTTTTCTAAAAATTCCGGAACGAGCTAGTCTTATTCACTTTCAGATCACGTAAGAGTGGTGATTTTGGACTGATATTGATGCTAAAAAAGCGATAGGTGCCAACCGGGGAAACATTGATTGACATTTGCCAGCAATGCAAGTCTCTTGAAATGGACATGGCGATCGTGTTAAGTTGCCCAAGACTTATATTGTAATAGCCATTGACGCCCAACTGCCACTTGGGCGTTAAGTTAAGCGTGCCGCCGAAGTTGGTGTTCTGGCTGTACGATGTTTCAAATCCTTTGTTTTTAACGAACCGTTTTGAGAAACTTAGGGAATAAGAAAAGTTAACCGACCATGGAATGTTGAAGTCGGCAAACTCCCCGGGATTGTTGCTGATGTAGGCCAGTTCGCTGTCATATTCATCGCCGGTATAGCTTCCGTTCCGCAAGAGGTCCTGTCGTTCCTGTTCCGGACTGGGGGTCGTTTTCTTTTTTTCTCCTCCCCGAAAGTTGCTGGACACAGAGACATTTCCGGTCATTAGTCTTCCAAGTGAAAGAGGTTTGCGTTCCCAAAGTAAAGAGTTTACCCGCTGTCCCCCGGAATTTATGTCATAAGGATCGAGGACTCCACCTGCCGTTATATTTATTTTGTCAAACAAATTACTTCTTGCCGAGACAATAAACGGGCTTAGCCTGAATGAGTCGAGGAAAAAGTTATAGCTTGTATTGATGCTGAATCCATCGATCAGCGAGACTTTTTTTATTGCATTTTCTCCTGTGTCCTTTGGGTTTCGCACCTTCATGGAAAGGTTGTTTTCGATTCCAAAAGTAAGTCCGCCGAACTTTCCGGTAGAGTAGGGGCTGTAAATATTTCGTTCAAAGACAGAAAACTGTGCCCGGCGGCCGGTAGTATCCACCTGCGTAAAATAATAATTGTTCTTATTAAAGTCAGGCCGGTAGCTCAGTCCAAAAGTGGGCCGCACTTCATGGCGTATGGCCTGGACTTTTGCATCCTTTCTTTTAGCCGTTATCATACCAAAAATTCTTGTAGAGATTCCCAAACCAAATGACATTTGCCGCGCTGTATAAAATCCTTTTGCGGTCGTGGTATCGAGCTTTTTATTTGCGGTATCCCACGTCCTGAATAGTTTTCTTTGATACCACGTTTCATCATAACTCACCGAAGGCGCCACCTGGAAAGAACCAATCTGAGGTAATGAAAGACTTATCGGCAATGAATGATGCGCTCCATATTGAAACGTATCTGCTATTTGTTGAAAAATATGGGGTAGCGTATCATAGAATGAAAAAAGGCTTTTTGCATTTCCATTGTAAGCAATTCCAATGTTCTCATACCACTTCGGAACTCCTACATATTCCTTTTTTCGGAACGGATAGATCGTCTGCACGTTAAAGCCAATATCCGGCAGGTTTACATTTATGATTTTCAGATTGGTATTTTGGTTATGATTGGCAGTGACCGTTAAATTGAACGGTTTATCTTTCCATGTTTTTGAATATGCAATTGTGGAATACAATTGATTCTGGAAATTTTGTATTGGCCTGTCCGGTATATAGGAATTATAACTACTGCTGCCCGCATTTACACTCGCGCTGAATGTAACGCCTGGCCTTGCTTTACTGTCCGTTGAATGACTCCATGAAAGGTGGTAGCTGCGGTTTCTCGAATAGTCCGGATCGCCTTTGAAGTTGTATTTAAAATTTTGTACATCGAAAGAAACGCTTCCGCTGTAGCGATATCTTTTGTAGTAGTGCGGGCTCAGGTTCAAGGTCCAGCCGCCATAGGAATAGATATTTGTTCGAATGATGATATCCCAGAAATCATTGATCACCTTGTAATACCCCAACCCTTCAAGACCAAGTCCTAATTGTTGATTGGTTGTGAAATTTGGCGCCAGCAATCCGGAATGTCTTCCCTGGCTTAACGGATAAATGCCGAATGGAAGATAGAGAGGAATGGGTACTCCTTCAAACTCGGGATGCACCGGGCCGGTAATGGCGACTTTATTATTAATGAATTTTATCTTGTTGCTGATAAATGCAAAATGTGGAGTATCGAGATTGCAGGTAGTGAACCGTCCGCGCAATGCATAAAAAACATTGTCATTAATTTTCTTGATTGTTTGCCCATATACATACATTTCACCTTGCTGTGTATAGGTGCTTTTGGTAAGGCCTTTTCCACTCTTCATATTAAACCGGATTGTATCACTCTTTGAAGAAAAATCCGCCGCCTTATATGAGGGCAGCGAAATAATATTTCCCGCGCTGTCTCTCTTAATTGATGCGATTATATCACCTGATGTTTCATCAAAAGCGATGACCGGCGCTGTGAGTTCGTTGTCTTTATAGTTGGTAGTGGCCTGTTTGCCGTAGAGTGTTACGGTCTTCCCGGGCACATCAAGCACCATCGAATCTTCAGCCGAATAATCCACGATTGCTTCAATTGCATTTTTTGCAACCTTATACAATAAAGTGTCTTCTGTTTGGGTTAAAGAAGCAGAGTCTTTTATTGAAAGCGAATCGGTATTTTTTAAAGGAATGGTGTCTGTATAAAAAAACATTTTTTCCGAGGACGAATCAGGTGCGGAAAAATCTTTTTTTTTATCAATATCGACTTTTGCAGAACCGGGAATTGTGTCTGCAACCTGAGTTAAAAAATTGTGAAATGAGGATTTAAAGAATTCTTTATTCTTACTTTGAACCGACTGAAAGGTTAGCAGCGCTAATGAAGTGAAAGTTAATATTGTTTTAAAGCTAACCCTGTTTGTCATATTCATAGCAGTGGTGGACAAAAGTAGATAGATTTCAATTAAGGTTTTGTGAAGATTAATTAATTTCATTTTAACCCCTGATAAAAAATTTATAGCCTAAAATGTGTATGTTGAAGGAACTGATTTGTTTTTTGCGACGCCCAATTTCCGCACCCTTTTTTCTTGGTTTATCGATCCTTATGCTTTCGTTGCCCGTAGAGGGCCAGGTGAAAAAGATCAGAACAATTATCGTGGACGCGGGTCACGGTGGAAGTGACAATGGTGCCCGTGGAGAATATGAAGGCACATTGGGCTCTTTGGAAAAAGACATTACGCTCGCCATTTCCAAGAAGCTGGTGCAGACTCTTAAGGAGCAGATGCCTGACGTATCAATCATCCCCACGCGAACAACCGATATTTATCAATCTCCGAAAGAGAAAGCAAAAATTGCGAATGACATGCACGGCGATCTGTTCGTTTGCATTCATGCAGACGCCGTGAATCTGAAAACAGGATCCCGAATTGTAGGTTATAAAACGCAGACCTATAAAACAGTGAAGTATGTGGGAAAGGGGAAGAAGCGCAAGAAGGTGGTTACTCCTCACACACGCGAAGTTCCCATCAGGCATTATTATAAAATTCCGACTGAGAGAAAGGGCACAAGCACATGGATATTTGCTTCTCACAAAACAAATGATAAGATCAAAGCCATGGAGGAAAGCGACCTGATTTATTCTAATGAAGAGAATGACAGTACGCTCGATATCAACGATGACAGTCCCGAATGGAAAGCAAAAGCGCTTTTATATACGCAGAACTATTTCAAGAAAAGTTACAAGTTGGCCTCGGTAATCCAGGAAGACGTTGCAGGCATGGGACGCGACAATCTCGGTGTGCACCAGCGTCAAAAAGGTATTTGGGTTTTGCAGGCCACTTCAATGCCCGCTGTCTTAATTGAAACCGGGTTTATTGCGAATTATGAAGATGAACGCTATCTCAACAGTGAAAAAGGTCAGCAGGAAATTGCCAATTGCATTACCCGTGCGCTTATCAGGTACAAAGAGCTCGTGGAAGGAGGCGCCGGCGCAAGCGCGGAAATTGTGAATGCTGATCAATAGTTTCTCGTCCGGCAATTGATTCCTTCATTTTTCTTCAGACAGTCCATGGACGGTGGGTGCACCAAAGATGCCAATGCTTTGAGTATGTTTATGATAAATCCTTCTTCTTTTCTGTTTCTCTTCAATAATTATTTGTTTCCGTTTATTAGATACAGTTTCTGAATGACGCGTGGCACTAAAGATTTACTATTTTCGCTTCTGCAATTTCCACGAGGGTATTGCCGGTTCATTTAACTATAAAAAATGAAAATCAACAACGAAACAAAAATAGGATTGCTGGCAATTATTTGTATTGCTTTACTGGTAGTGGGATTTAATTTTCTAAAAGGCAAAAGTTTTTTTAAAGATGAAACCCATCTCTACGCAGTTTACGAAAATGTGCAGGGTTTGTCAAAATCGAACTCAGTTATAATAAACGGATTGCAAATCGGTACGATCACCAGCCTCGATGGCGGACAGGACATGAAGCAAATCCTGGTGAAAGTCACGCTCACGAGGGACATCAATATTCCGGTGAACTCGCTGGCTGTTATCAATCCAAATTTGCTTGGAAATCCTGTGATGGAAGTTCAACTGGGAAACGCAGGAACTTATCTTAAAGATGGGGATACGCTGATCACATCTCTGAGTGGTGGTGCATTTGATGAAGCCTTGAAATTAATCAATCCCGTTTTATATGAAGTGAGAAATGCAGTGAAATCTCTTGACTCCGTTTTAAACATCGTGACAAATGTTTTTGATCCCACAACAAAACAAAATGTGAGGGAGATTGTAGCGAACCTGAATACGACTTCAGCCTCCTTTGCTCTTTCCGCACAATCCCTTAAACTTATGCTGGATGCGCAGAATGGCGCATTGGCAAGCTCTATTGAAAATGTGAATCTCTTCACGTCTAATTTAAACGCCAACAACCAAAAGCTGAATGACATACTTTCCAATGCGAAGACTGCTTCCGCAAAATTCGCAAATATTGATCTTAAAGAAACCCTCGACACCTTGAATGCTGCTGTCGCAAACTTCAAGCAGGGCTCGGAAAAGATCAACAGCCGGGATGGATCACTTGGCCTTTTGCTGAACGATAAAACACTCTACACAAATCTTGAATCGACAACGAACAAAATAAATATTTTGCTTGATGACATTCGCGTACATCCAAAGCGCTACGTGAATATTTCTGTGTTTGGCAAAAAAGACAAGGGCAATTACATTACGGCGCCTTTGATAGATGATACGCTCAAAGTGGTTAACTAACGCCGGATGAACACACCAGCAAAAATTCTGACTTTTGTTCTTTTGGTAATTTCTTCTTTTCATTCCTTCGGCCAGGTTTCTCCTACACCGGCCCGTGCCGATACCGTACGGGAATTTGAGATTATAAGCGGACCAAGTATGCGAACGATTCGCATTGACTCAATGACCTCGTTGCAAACCATTGCAGGCGGTGCTGTGGTCAAGCAGGGCACAACAATTTTTTCCAGCGACAGTGCCGTCATCAATCCTACAACACATATCGTGGAGGCTTTCGGGAATGTGCATATCAACCAGGCAGACAGCGTGCAGACTTATTCGGATTATTTAAAGTATTTCGGAGTTGAGAAGACGGCCTTCCTGGAAAGGAATGTAAAACTCACTGATAAGAAGGGAATACTTTTTACCAATAATCTGGATTACAATTTAAATACCGGAATTGGGAATTATCACAAGGGCGGGAAGGTCATCAACCGGGGGAACACGATTACGAGCCAGGAAGGAACTTACTTTGCAGATACGAAAGATGTTTACTTCAGGAATAATGTAGATGTTACCGGTCCCAAAAATAAGATCAAAGCGGACTCGCTGATTTATAATATGCAATCTGAGGTTGTATCATTCACGGGCAATACAAATATCAAGAATAAGGAAGTGGATATCAATACCACTCAGGGAACTTACGATCTCAAAACCGGCAATGCTTTTTTCACAAGCCGAACTGCAGTGAAGGATAGCTCAGGCCGGATCTATATTGCAAACAACATGGCGCTCGACGACAAATCGGGAAATGCGCAACTGGAAGGTAATGCCATCGTCAGAGATTCTGCGAATGGTTTTATTGTGACGGCAAACCAAATTTTTTTAAACAAAAAAAGTAATTCGTTTTTAGCCACGCGTAAGCCCGTTATGATTATCAAGCAAAAAGATGACAGCACCTATATCGCGGCTGATACTCTTTTTTCCGGTATTAGAAGCAGCGAACAATTCGTGTTGACGAATGACAGCATTGCAAGTGATAGTCTTGCGAGGGACACCTTACATGTGAATTTAGTGTTGGATTCTTCAATTTCTCAAACAGTGCCTGATAGTGTGGAGAAAGTAAATCCTTTTGATATCAGCGCGAAAAAGATTTTTTCGCGCAAAGAAACGATGATTTCTGATTCGTCTGTAAGTGTTGATAGCAGAGCGTTGAAGGACAGCGTCGATGTTGAGGGGAGGCGGGATTCGCTTCGCGTTCCAGGTGATACGGTTCCTACAGCGATGCCCGATTCTGTGATGAATAATTTTGTTGCAGACGCGATTGGTATTGACTCGATAAATAAAGATATGGACGACACAAGCAATGTTGCAGATTCCACAATCAGGTATTTTCTGGCATTTCACAATGTGCGGATTTTTAATGATTCGCTGCAGAGCGTTGCCGACAGTCTCTTCTTTTCAGCAAAAGATTCTGTTTTCAGGTTGTTTCAAAATCCCGTAGTATGGAGTGGTAGAAGCCAGGTGACAGGTGATACAATATTTCTTTTTACAAAAAATAAAAATCCTGAAAGGCTTTATGTGTTCGAAAGAGGGATGATCGTAAATAAAACGACGCAGGGTTTTTACAATCAGATCGCAGGCAAAACGATCAATGGATATTTCATAGATGGTAAAATAGATTACATGCGGGTAAAAGGATCGCAGGCCGAAAGTATCTATTATGCGTTGGATGAAGATAGCGCGTACATTGGAATGAACCGTGCTACCGGCGACGTTATTGACTTGTATTTTAAAAATGATGAACTAAAAAAAGTTTTGTTTGTAAACGATGTGAAGGGAAAAATGTATCCTATGAAGGAAATCCCGGCAGGGGAGGACAGGTTGAAAAACTTTGAATGGTTGGAAGAGAGGCGTCCGAAGACGAGACTCGAACTTTTTGAATAAACTTATTCTTCCGGTTGCGGCGTGGCCCGGCTTTTACTTTTTCCCATGATGGGAATATCCGGGAAAACGGATACGATTGCAATAAGAATACAGCTTAGCGCCAACAGATAGATTCCTGCTTTCTTCTGCGGACAATAGGCATTATAGCAGGACGTAAAAAGAATAAAAGTTTTGATGAGGTATCCGAGCGTGAATGCCGTCACTATCAGCATAACTCGTTTTGCCCAAATCTTGTCAAGGTAGACGAGGATAATTCCTGCCACCGCGAGGAAAGTAAAGAACACTCCCGGCTTTCCATAATTATTATTCTCTGAAAAAAAGCCATTGAAATTCTTGTTGAGATCGGGGTAATATGCCCAGGGCAGAAAGCAACTTAAGATCAATAACGCACATGCAAAGTATCCGACCTGTTTGTAATATTTCATAGGATAAATTTAACGATGACGCCTGTGACGATTGCCAATGCCATGCTAAACAAAGTACCGATGACGAGGTATTCCGTTTTTATTTCCTGGCGGTCTTTTTCACTGAACCTGATGATTCCCTTGGCTGCAATTAAAAGTCCGATAGCGGAATACTGATTTTGAAGTACGAAGATCAGGATGATTATTCTTTCGGCGATGCCGATCCATTTGCCTGCATTTGCCAGGTTTTCTGAATCAGAAATTTTATCGCGCCAGTTTTTTGTCAATTGCCCAATGATAATCCCGGCAGGCGCCGTGAGAAATACAAAGCCCGTTACAAGAAACCAAAAATCAGCATCCTGGTTAAATTTATTAAAGGCAAAAGTGATGTCTGTCCAGTTAAAGAACGTGAAATACCAGCATGCCGCAATCACAATTGCGTGCAACAGTTGATCGACGAGAAAGTAGATGCTCGTTTGTTTTTGGTATGATTTCCATCCATCAATTATGACATGTGTCACAAGAATTATAAGCGCTACGATCCAATAGTTCCAGCCGATAAATGTCCAGGCAACAAGGGCAGTAACGAGGCCGTGAAGGTATAACTTTGGGGAGGTGAAGTGCTTACTGTTGCGGCTTTCAATCCACGAGCTGGGCTGCAGGATGAAGTCTGTAAATAGATGAGCTAACAATAATTTTACCAGCCACACTGAGGCAATTTCCATATTGAAGAAGTTGATTAACTATAAGCTTTCACTAACAGTTGGTATTGTTTTAATATTTTTTCAATCTCGTTCCACCGTCCGGAACTTGCATGCTGGCTTATAGTGCTTTTTGATTTTTTCAACCTTTTTACAACATCCTGTTGCAACCCTCCTTTTAATAATTCATAAATAACCTTTGCTTGCTTGGCAGTCATCCTTCCATAAATGGAATTTACATGATCTGCAATTACCTGGAAGGCGATATTGGCTGTATCGTTTGCGCTGGAGATGATCAGTCTTTCATTTGTTTTCTGAAGCTCATCAAATGATCGTCCTGAAATAATAAATGCTTCTCCTTTTGCAGCCCCAAGTGTTTTTATTTTTTCTGACACCTCACCTAATCCAATACTCATTTTTATGTCTGTTTCAACTTTTTCTTTGATACTTATTGCTGCCGTTCTGCAAAGTAAGGCTATACGCAGTGAATCAGGTGTTTCTTTCATGTACACCTGGAAACTGTCGCCGCGGTAAAATTCATACTTATAAGGTTGGAGTATTTGTTGCAACATTTTAAGCAATGCCTTTTCGCTTGTGGAGGAAATTTTTGTAGAGTTTACGATGTCACCTGTCAGCACTGCCTGCATGCTTCTGTTATTTTTATGTTTATACGAACCTGGGGTATTTTCGTGTAAATATACGAACTAATTTAATTCCGTACATTAATACGAACTGATTTATAAATCGTGTAAATATACGAACTGATCATGCTCTTCGAAATTGAGGAATGAAAAAATACTTTTTCACTTTCAAATACTATTAGTATTTTGAACTTTTCAATCCTTAAAACGATAAATCATGGACCAACCGGTTACTACCATTAAAGATACTACAGCCAATCCTGCGCCGCTGGGATTGCTTGCTTTCGGACTGACTACTGTCCTCCTGAACATCCACAACGCAGGATTTTTCGAAATGAATTCTATGATATTTGCCATGGGAATATTTTATGGCGGACTGGCACAGATCATTGCCGGCATCCTCGAAGCAAAGAAGAATAATCCTTTCGGACTTACCGCATTTGTTTCTTATGGTTTCTTCTGGTTGACACTCGTTGGCCTTCTCGTTATGCCAAAATTGGGATGGGTTGCAGCACCCTCGGAAGCTGCTATGATAGCTTATCTCATCATCTGGGGAATTTTTACGGGCCTATTATTTATCGGCACACTTCGCATCAGTAAAGCACTGCAATTTGTTTTCGCTACGTTGACCATATTGTTTTTTCTCTTAGCTCTTGGCGATGCCACGGGCAATGCAGCAATAAAAACGTTTACCGGTTACGAAGGAATCCTTTGCGGAGCTTCAGCAATTTATACAGGGGTCGGCATTCTGCTAAACGAAATGTATGGCAGAATTGTTTTACCATTAGGACTCGCGGAAAAAAGACTTTAAGAAAACGTAGCGAAGGAAGATAGTCACTGTTAAGCACTATTTTTGACGTACAATCATTTCCAACTTGTGGTTTACCTGTTGAAAATTTTATGAATTAATTTAATCCGGGATGTTTTGGTTAAGCGTAAATTAGTGTATGGAAAATGAATATCTGACTCTGCAAACGATATTTCAGATCGTTAAGAATGATGCGAATCCTGTCACCTATCTGTGCAGTCCACGCGAAATAATTTTGAGACAGAGCGGAGATTGGGAGACAATCCGGGAAGACTTGCAAAAACTTGAGAGTGAAGATTTGGTAGCGCTAAAGAAGCTAGAAAATATTGCTGTTTGCATTACGCAAAAAGGCATTGACAAAGTGCGATCAATCGCATCATCTCATCGTCCTTCGCTTTCCTTTTCAGTTACCAATCGCAACTGATTTCGATCTTCCGAATTTATTTTTGATAAATGAAAGTGCAAGCAATTGCACTTTTTTTAGTGGATAAAATTGTATGTCATAATTAGGCAACAAGGTAATTCCTGGAATGTCATATTACATTGTTAATTTTAAGATTCAGTCTTAACTTCTGCACCCCGGAAACAAATCACTCAACCCTGACCATCGTAAATCACCTGGATATTTTTTCAGTTGCAGAATTAATCTTTCATTTATTTTTTTAAATTAAAAAATACATTATGTCAGTCTGGGGTCCTTTGCAAAATCGGTATGAAACAAGTCAGCCACGGAAAATGCTATCGCTGGATGGCGGTGGAATTCGTGGTGTGCTTACGTTGGAAATCCTCGTGGAGATGGAAAGTCAATTAAGAAAGAAATTAAACAAAGGTGATGATTTTGTTCTTGGTGATTATTTTGATTACATAGGTGGAACCAGTACCGGGGCCATCATCGCCGCTGGACTATCAATTGGCATGTCTGTAGCTCAGTTGCTGGAATTTTATATAAAAAAAGGGAAAGACATGTTTGATAAAAATTTCATTTTAAAAAGATGGAAGGCTTTGTATGAATCTGGTCCTCTCCTGGAGATGCTAAAAGAAACGTTCGGAGGGGACACCGATCTTATGGTGAGAAAAGGGAAATATAAATCCTTATTACTTGTTGTGACCATGAACCGCAGCACGGATTCTCCATGGCCTATCAGCAATAATCCGTTGGCTAAATACAATGATGAGTCGCGGGCTGATTGTAATGCAAGAATCAAACTCTTTCAATTGGTGAGGGCGAGCACGGCTGCCCCGGTTTATTTTCCACCTGAAACCTTGCAATGGGATCCAAACGATCCTGAAAAAACGTTTGTTTTTGTAGATGGCGGTGTAACGCCTTATAACAACCCGGCTTTTCTGATGTACCGTATGGCGACTCAACCTGCTTACAATCTTAATTGGCAAACGGGTGAGGATAAAATGTTGATCATTTCTGTTGGCACAGGCTCAGCGCCTACTGCAGGCAGTTATGATAATCTCATGCAGGCCGCCAAGGGTTTACCCAATAATTTAATGTACGCTATGCAGGTTGACCAGGACATCAATTGCCGCACAATTGGGAGATGCACTTATGGATCTACAATCGATCGGGAGCTGAAGTATATGATTCCGATGGATGAAAATGGAAATCTGCTTCCTGCTGGAAGCGATACCCACAAGCATTTCTTATATGCCCGTTATAACGCGGATTTGAGCAGGAAAGGACTGGATGCACTGGGCCTGCAGAATATTGATTCCGATCATGTGCGCCAAATGGACTCTGTAAAATATATCAGCGAATTACAGCAGGTTGGGAAGAAGGCAGCCCAACAAGTTTCCATGAATCATTTTGGTTCGTTCGTATAAAGAGAAGGTTGCATTTTGAGATTTCTTATCGGGTTAGTTTTGGTAAATCCTAAATTATTACCATGATCACAGTATTGGCCGGCAGGAGAGTGGACCCATCGAACGCCACAACAGCAAGATTTCCATTGCAGAATGTTGGGAAAGTGCAGGAGGATCTGGGAAAATTTTTTCTTGAGAATGATGTTGCCTTTCTCATATCTTCTGGTGCCTGTGGTGCAGACCTGATCGCATTGGAAGTTGCCGGAGAACTTGGCATCGAAAGAAAGATGGTACTTCCTTTTGATCCAACAACGTTTAGGTCATCATCGGTTGTGGATCGCCCCGGGGATTGGGGAAAAATATTTGATGCCGTTTATAGCGAATTAAAAAGTCATTCAGATGTGGTTCAATTGAATTACAACAAAGAAGATGATGATGTATATGAAAAAACAAATTTCGATATTTTGGACACTGCGGATCTGGTTGCCGAAAAATTAAATGACAAACAAAAAGTTGCCATCGTTATTTGGGAGGGTTCTTCTAAAAGTGAAGGAGATACTACAGATCACTTCAGGCGGGAAGCTGAGAAACGTGGCTATATGATTAAAGAAATAATTACGCTATTTTAAAAAAAATAAAAATGCCAAACGGACAAACTTGCTTTGTAGTCATGGGGTTTGGGAAGAAAACTGATTTCGAAACCGGCCGCACGTTAGACCTTGATATGTCATATCAAAACATGATAAAGCCAGCGGTTGAAGCTGCAGGCCTTACCTGCATCAGGGCTGATGAAATTGTACACTCCGGTCAGATAGATGTTCCAATGTATGAACAGCTTTTTAGCGCCGATGTGGTCGTTGCTGACCTATCTACTTCTAATAAGAATGCTTTTTATGAATTGGGTGTTCGCCACGCGTTACGGCCATATACTACGGTTGTGATTTGTGAAGATGGAATGAAAAGTTTACCCTTCGATACAAATCACATTGCCGTGCGGAGATATCACCACCTGGGAGAAGATATCGGGTCAAGCGAAGCACGCCGGTTTAGTAAGCTATTGACTGATGCGATCACTGAAATTCTGAAGAAAGCCCCGCCTGACAAAGATAGTCCTGTGTACACATTTATCAATAATTTAAGAGCTCCGGAAATTGCAGCGGCGATAAAAAATGTAGTGGAGAGCGGAACTCCAGCAGCGACAAGCCAGCAAAAGGCACCAGATTCTTCAGATGAAAATCTTGAGACACACAGTGAATTGATGAAAGATGCTGATGAAGCAGAAAAGGCTGGCGATTGGATTTCAGCAAAAGTCTTTCTTTCAAAAATCAGGAAAAATTTAAAAGCGGGCGATGATTCAAAGGAAGATCCCTACATTTTACAGCGTCTTGCACTGGCAACTTATAAAACAAAATCTCCGGGTGAAATAGAATCTTTACATGAAGCCGCTGGGATACTGTCATTGCTGGAACCTGAAACTTCTAACGATCCTGAAACGCTTGGCCTTTGGGGTGCTGCGAATAAAAGATTTTGGCAGCTAAATAAAGATCGAACTGCCCTTGATGCAGCGATCGCTGCTTACGAGCGGGGATTCTACATTCGCAACGACTATTACAATGGAATTAATTATGCTTTCTTACTTAACAACAGAGCAGCGGAATCTGTTGATCCGGCTGAGGCTATAGCTGATTTTGTGCAGGCCCGGCGGATAAGGAAGGAAGTGCTCGTGGTGTGTGATTCATGGCTGCAAAAACATCCAGTCCCCACGGGAATAAATGTAACACCGGAAATCCTGGAAAATTATTGGAAGACCCGTTACTGGGTTGACGCTACTGTAGGCGAAGCGTATGTGGGACTGGGCGATGAAACTAAGGCTCAGCAAGTTCTGGATCAAGCCTATGGCAACGTATCAGCCGGATGGATGAAGAATTCAACAGAAGATCAATTGACAATACTTCGAAAGTTTTTAGAAAATTCTCCCTTGGAGTTGATCAAACAAAAAGGCGAATAATCACGGAATCCTATCTACTACGGTGGATATTATGATTATACAAAAGTGAAAATGGGAACAGATTCGCTGAGGTTAAACGCCTCACCTCCGATAAGATAGGTGTAAAGAATTTTAACCCAATCGTTCGAACACAAATCTTTATTTTTAAGGTTCGCTGTTCTTAACGATTTGTAAGTTCAATTAATAAGTGCAACACAAGGTTTTCATCCTCTCTGGAGGGGTACCCCTCCAGAGAGGATGAAACTGAAAACCGAAATTTGTGTTGCAATGACAAAAAACTATTCTCAGCTCACCCTTGTTCAAAGGTATC
>JBBSPT010000030.1:0-13744 GCA_038258515.1 Chitinophagales bacterium
CTATAATAAAATCTTGTCTCGCGGGAGAGTTCTTTCCCATATAGTACTCCAGCAATTGTTGGATATGAACTTCGGGCAACAACATAACTGGTTGCAACCTTATATCGTCGCCAATAAATTTTCCAAACTCATCCGGTGAAATCTCACCGAGTCCTTTAAACCGCGTGATCTCTGGCTTACTTCCCAGCTTCGAAATTGCTTTTTGCTTTTCGGTTTCATCATAACAATAGATGGTCTCCTGTTTATTACGAACCCGGAACAATGGAGTTTCGAGAATATACACATGCCCGTTCTTTACCAGGTCAGGGAAAAATTGCAGGAAAAAAGTCATGAGCAAAAGCCTGATATGCATTCCATCCACATCAGCATCAGTGGCAATGACAATATTATTGTAGCGAAGTTCTTCATAGCCGTCTTCAATGTTTAGGGCATGCTGCAGCAGGTTGAATTCTTCGTTCTCATAAACGACCTTTTTTGTAAGCCCAAAACAATTCAACGGTTTTCCCCGAAGACTAAAAACCGCCTGGGTCTCAACGTTTCTTGATTTCGTGATTGATCCACTGGCACTATCTCCTTCTGTTATGAAGATTGTTGTTTCCAATCTCTTCGCATTGATCTCGTCCTTATTCCTGCCTTCGGCTGCATCGTTGAAATGATAACGGCAATCTCTTAGTTTTTTATTATGAAGGTTTGCTTTTTTTGCCCGTTCATTTGCCAGTTTTTTTATACCGGCGAGTTCTTTGCGCTCCCGCTCATTTTGCTCGATCCTTTTCTTTAGCGCATCTGCGGTCTGGGGATTTTTATGAAGAAAATTATTAAGCTCTCTTCCAAGAAAATCGCTGATGAAATTTTTTACGCCCGGTCCCTTGTCAAACATAACCTGTGAACCAAGTTTTGTTTTTGTCTGGCTTTCAAATACTGGCTCCTGCACCCGAATACTGATTGCGGCACAAATACTGCCTCGTATGTCTGAAGCATCGTAGTCTTTTTTATAAAAATCCCTGATCGTTTTTGTATAACCTTCACGAAAACCCGCAAGGTGCGTACCTCCTTGTGTTGTAAACTGGCCGTTCACAAAACTATAATACTCTTCCCCATACTGGTTGTTGTGGCTAATGGCAACTTCAATATCGTCTTCCTTTAAATGAATGATGGGATAACGCAATTCATCTTCATTGGTTTTTCTTTGAAGAAGATCCAGCAAACCATTTTTACTAACGTACCTTTTTCCGTTATAATTTATAACCAGGCCGGCATTGAGAAAGCAGTAATTCCAAAATTGATTATCGAGAAATTCCTGCAAATAATGGTAGTTTTTAAAAATAGATTCATCAGGAATAAAAGTTATCAGGGTTCCGTTTTGTTCGTCTGTTTTTTCTTCGCGGTATTCTTTGATGAGAAAACCTTTTTCGAATTCGGCAGTCTTTTTTCTGCCCTCGCGAAAAGCAGCTACCTGGAAATAACTGCTCAATGCATTTACAGCCTTCGTACCTACTCCGTTTAAGCCAACACTTTTCTGAAATGCTTTGCTATCATATTTTGCTCCGGTATTTATTTTACTTACAACATCTACCACTTTCCCCAAAGGAATGCCACGTCCATAATCACGTACAGTTACCGTTTTGTTTTTAATTTCTATATCTACATGCTTTCCAAACCCCATGGTATGCTCATCAATGCAGTTGTCCATCACCTCTTTCAACAACACATATATTCCATCATCCTGGCTGCTTCCGTCTCCCAATTTTCCAATGTACATCCCCGGACGAAGCCTTATGTGTTCTTTCCAGTCGAGACTTTTAATAGAGTCTTCTGTATAATCAAATAAATTTTTATCTGCCATTCATTAAGATTTGCGCAAAAGAAAAGATTTTATTTCAATTAGCATTTGCGGCGTTTCATTATAATTCCTAAAGGATACTTTTTTTGACACTTTGCTATCGGCGGGAATTCCCTTGCGGTGTAAGCTTGTTTCAAATATAAGTAATCAGAAAAACAGAATGTTTTGGAATTTATAAACACTTGTTAATATCCTTTGTTTTGACGAAGTCGCTATTTTTGTTAACTGAACTCTTTCGGGGGGTAACATTCTTAAAATATTTATTCAGCAGTATAATCGAAATTCGCCATGAACCTTGACTTAACAGGAAAAAAGGCAATAGTGTGTGGAAGTACGCAGGGGCTGGGGTTTGCGTGCGCTGTTGAACTTGCTTTGCTTGGTGCAGAAATCACATTGATCGCCAGGAACGAAGTAAAATTAAAGGAAGCAACATTGAAATTAGATCGCTCCAAAGGTCAAAATCATAACTACCTCGTAGCAGATTTTAATTTCCCCCTGGAAGTTAAAACAGTGGTCGCGAATTTTATTTCCCAAAATAATTCAATAAATATTTTGATTAACAATACCGGTGGCCCAAAAGGAGGTTCAATAACAGAAGCGATGCCGGATGACTTTGTACAAGCGTTTAACAGCCACCTGGTTTGCAATCAAATCCTGGTACAAAAAGTGCTCCCTTCTATGAAGGCCTCAGGCTATGGCCGTATTGTCAATATCATTTCAACTTCTGTGAAGCAGCCAATCCCGGGACTTGGAGTGAGCAATACGATCAGGGCAGCGGTAGCCAATTGGTCAAAAACCCTTGCGAACGAGTTGGGTCCC
Source organism: Chitinophagales bacterium (assembly GCA_038258515.1). GTDB lineage: Bacteria > Bacteroidota > Bacteroidia > Chitinophagales > Chitinophagaceae > Ginsengibacter. The sequence goes on from JBBSPT010000030.1 coordinate 2,660, forward strand.
TTTGGAATTACGGTTAACAATGTGTTGCCTGGCTTTACCAGAACTGCGAGATACGATTCGATTGTTCAGAATAAAATGAAGGAAACAGGGCAAAATGAGGAACAAATTGAAGCAGCTATTGAAAAAGAAATTCCTGTCGGAAAGATTGGAAGTCCCGGGGATTTTGGTGCGGCAGTAGCTTTCCTTTGCTCACCTTCCGCAGCTTATATAAGCGGCATCAATCTTCCGGTTGATGGTGGAAAACTTGTCTGTCTCTGATTAATTTGTCGACTGAAATTAATTGTGGCATTTTTTTGGATAGAATAACGAAGTTGCAATTTCGCAGCTTTTTAATCAAAAAGACTAAAATGAAATTTATCAAAAATTATCTTGTTTTATTTGTGCTCTCTTGTGCATTATTCATTGGCTGTAAGCCAAAGGATTCTGACATCAAGTCGCAAATTGAACAGGCACTGCAAGCCAACCTGGAAACCTCAGGAATTAATGTTCAGGTAACAGACGGCGTTGCCACCCTATCCGGGGAAGTAAAAGACCAGCAAGCTCGCGACAAAGCCGGTACGTTGGCTGCGGATGCAAAAGGTGTGAAAAGCGTGGATAACCAGGTAACAGTTACGCCTCCTGTTGTTGAAGCCCCTGTTCAAATAAATCCGGATGAGGCTTTGGTGCAAGGAGTAAAAGATGCTACAAAAGATTTTCCAACAGTGACTGCAAATGTCAACGATGGCGTAATAACGCTGACCGGCGACGTTAAAAGAAGTGATTTGAAAAATCTTATGATGAGTCTTAATACGCTCAAACCCAAAAAAATAGACAACCAATTAACAATCAAATAATTTTAATACTATGTCATTACAGGACAAATACAAGCAACTTATCGATGCAGCAACAACTAGCGGTGTAAGTAACTTACAAGTGAGAGAGCAGGACAATGTTTTATACATTGATGGAAGTGCTCCTGACGGGGCAACCAAAGATAAACTTTGGGATATTTATGCGCAGTTAGATCCGGATTACCGCGCCGGTGATCTTATCTTGAATGTTGATGTATCTGCATCTGCGGGAACAAAGGCAAAGGTTACGACTGAGAGTACAAATCTTAATATACGCAAGGGTCCGGGAACGGATCAGCCAATCGTGGGTAAAGCAGCCCATAATGAAATTGTAACACTGCAAAGCAAAACGAACGATCAGTGGTGGCTGATAAAGACGGATGCAGGCGAAGAAGGATACGCTTATGCCCAGTATCTTTCTCCTCAATAGGATTAAAAAAATAATTTGTTTGAGAACCACAGAATCGCTTCTGTGGTTTTTTTTTAAATTTTCAAACAAAGGAAAGATCAAGTGCATAGATCAGGCAAAAATCAAAATTTAAAATGACACAACTCAATCATGAGAAATTCCGATTTGAGAATTCCAACGAATGCAGAGGGTTGCCTGGAATCCGGCCAGTGGGCATTTGCGTAGCTTTGCTTTGCATATGTCCCTGATCACGATCATAAATCATCTAGATGATATTTTTAAAAGTTGAATCTTTCATTACCCTCATTCTATGTATCAGCTTTTCAACATGTGGGCAAAAACCTTCTTCAATAAAAGATAAAGAAAATCCTATGTACACAAATGCTTTGATCAATGAAACGAGTCCGTATCTTTTGCAACACGCACACAATCCCGTTAACTGGTATCCATGGGGAGAAGTCGCGCTAAACAAGGCGAAAGAAGAAAATAAAATGTTACTGATTAGTGTCGGATATGCTGCCTGCCATTGGTGTCATGTGATGGAGCATGAAAGCTATGAGGATACTGCTGTCGCAAAAATTATGAATGACCATTTCATCTGCATAAAAGTGGACCGGGAAGAAAGACCTGATGTGGACCAGGTTTACATGAATGCCGCCTATCTCATCAATGGCAGTGGAGGCTGGCCTTTAAATGCGTTAGCGATGCCGGACGGCAGGCCGTTCTTTGCCGGAACATATTTCCCAAAAGCTAATTGGATAAAGTTGCTTGAATATTTCACAGATCTGTATAAGAATGAAAAGTCAAAAATAGAAGAGCAGGCCGACAATGTCTCCAAAAGTATCAGGGATATTGATCACGTTCCATTGAATGACAAGCAAGTCATTTTCAGTATCCATGATGTTGACGAAATGTTCAAAACCTTTGAGACACGAATCGATCGGGACAAAGGAGGCACAACAGGAGGAATGAAATTCCCTATGCCTTCCAACTGGGAATTTCTATTACATTATAATTATCTGCGTGGAAATTCAGACGCTTTAAAGTCTGTTGAGACAACGTTGCAAAACATGGCAATGGGCGGTATCTATGATCAGCTTGGTGGCGGATTTTCCAGGTATGCAACTGATGCAGATTGGCACGTTCCACATTTTGAGAAAATGCTTTATGACAATGGTCAGCTTGTAAGCCTTTATAGTCATGCTTTCCAGGTTACAAAAAATTCTTTGTACAAAAGAGTTGTGTTTGAAACGCTGGCCTTCGTCAATCGTGAGCTCACATCTCCTGAAGGAGGTTTTTATTCATCTCTCGATGCCGACAGTGAAGGTGAAGAGGGCAAATTTTATGTATGGACAAAGAAAGAAGTTGACGAAGTGCTCGGTGACGATGCAGCGATTTTCGAGGATTATTTTGGAATCAGCAAAAATGGAAATTGGGAAGAAGGAAAGAATATTCCGGATATCAATTTTGGTTCCGGTCATACATCAAAAAAATTCAATATCGGCAATGAAGAACTTGAAAAAAAGATTCTGTTGCTCAAAGAAAAGCTCCTTAATGCCAGGCAAAGAAGAATAAGGCCTCATACGGATGATAAAATTCTAACCTCGTGGAACGCTATCATGGCGAAGGGATATATCGAGGCCTACAAAGCTTTCGGTGATGAAACATTTCTTGAAGCCGCAAAGAATAATATCAATTTTCTTCTGGCGAATATTTTGGGAACTGACAATGGTTTATACCGAAATTATAAGAATGGGAGGGCAACTATTCCGGCCTTTCTTGATGATTATGCATTTCTCATAAGTGCCTTGATTGATTTATACCAGGTAACCTTTGAACATAAGTATCTACAAAAAGCGGAAAGTCTTACTGATTATGTGGAAAGGCATTTTTTCGATAAATCCACCGGAATGTTTTTCTATACAGATGACCAACACAGTGACCTGATCGCAAGAAAAATGGAAGTCTCAGACAATGTGATTCCTTCTTCCAATAGTGAAATGGCGAAAAATCTGCTGATTCTTAGTTTATACTTTGAAAAAAATCTTTACCAGGTGCAGTCTGAACAAATGTTGAAAAACGTCATCGTTGATGTTAAGAAAAATCCTGGATATTACAGCAATTGGGCTCAACTTATGGCACTCCATTTAAAAATGCCATATGAAATTGCGATCGTTGGAAAGCAATGGCAACAAAAACTAATTGATTTCCATAAGAGCTATTTGCCGGAATGCATTTTTTTAGGAGGAGCTACAGAAGGTGAATTGGCACTGTTGCAGAACAAATTGATCGATCAAAAAACGATGATCTATGTGTGTGAAAACAAAACCTGTCAACTACCGGTGGAAGACGTGAACACAGCCCTTAAGCAAATAAAAGTTATTAATCGTTAAATGATTTTTAAAGGTTGGCACAAAATTCGAGATAACAGAACTCATTGCAATATTGCATATTAATAAATACAAAATTGCCATGAAAATAGCAGGATGGATTTTGATTGTAATCGGCATCGTAATGATCCTTATCAAAGGATTTTCTGTTCCCGTCCAAAAAAAGGTGATTGACGTCGGGCCCCTCGAAGTAAATAAAACTGAAAACAAATGGATCGGCTGGCCTACTTATGCGGGCGGGCTGTTGGCAGTTATTGGTGTTGTTTTGGTAGTGGCAGATAAGAGAAAATAATTCGTCAAATTGAATCGCAGACAAAAAAATAAAGCCCGTTTAACGGGCTTTATTTTTATCATATCAAGACGTTACAATAACAACAATAAAAGAACGCCAATTACAACAAGTGCTCCAACTGATAAGTATATCCCATTTCTCCTCTCTCCGTTTTCTTTTTTTAATTTGCGTAACTCTTTTCTAAGTTCCCTTTTTCCCAACAGAGCTGAGATGACTTTTGCCCATATTTTTTATTTCGAATATTCTGCTCATGGCAGACTGCGCAAATTTACAGTATTTGCTCGCTGACCTTACGGAGGAATTACTGGATCAACTGCCAAAGCCGGATAAGCGATAAAGCTGGCAATTACAAGTAATAAAACCGGAAATAATTTGAGTTGTTTCAGATAGAAAAATTTGAGTTTTTAGTTGAGTCGGAAATAATATTATTCTTTGATCAATCACAAAAAAACCGCCGGACTGCGCCGGCGGTTTGCGATTTTTATCGCTCAGATTATTTCAATGGGAATTCTTACCAGTAAACAGGTGAGCGTGCCCATATTCTATCTGTAGATAGCATGAATACCTCCTTTTTATTTGATGAAAAATAAAAGTAGTAAAAAATCTTTGCCATATGGGTAATCCTGCTAAATTTCTTGAAGTTGTTTTCTTAAATCGAATTGGAGATCGGGATGAAGGGAAAGAATTAAAGAATCAATTTTATCAGATTGAGCATGCAAGATTTTGTCTATTTGCTTCTCATTCGCGATACCACCAGGCAACTGTCTTATTTGGATACATACCTCGATCAACAGTTCTGCTTCAACAAGTTTTGAACCGGTTATTCTTGCATATTTATTCACGTATCTTAATATTTTCCTAAGGGTTTTTTTCACATAATATGCGTGGGCAATGTTCATCTCATTGAACAATACTATGATCTCCTCTTTTATCCGCCTTGTAAAATCTGCTGTATTTTCCGATTCAAATAGTAGAAATGATAGCAGCTCCTTATTTTCTCTCTTAAATTTGGAAAGACGCAGACAATAGTTAACCAATTCTGCATGGCTCTTTTGTTGTAGTTGTTTCTTGAGTTCACTTGAAGAAGCACTTTTCATGAAGTTAAATTTCTAAAAAGACCACAAGGTAAGGGAAGAACAACATCAAAACCGCCAGGCCATAATAGCAAAAGGGAACCTGAATGGTTCCCTTTTTGCGGTGATTCATGTAAGTAGTACTATTGTTTAATTACTTTGTTGTTATAAAGAATTTCTCCTGCTGCATTAGATACATTCAGTATATACATTCCCGGTTGCAGATGATTCACATTTGAAAATTCTTTCCTTGTACTTCCCGAAGTCACTGACCAATTTTCATTGGCTGCCACACGCCCTGTGATATCTATGAGCCTCGCCTTTACAACTTCATCTTTAGAACTTAAGAAATCAACTACCAATACATTGCGGAAAGGATTTGCCAAAACGGAAACTCCTGTCTTTGAAATATTGATATTAATTTTTACAGTTTTTGAATATTTGAATTTGCCGTCTTTATCCACTTGCTTGAGACGGTAGAAGCTATAGCCTGAAAAAGGTTTTGCATCGTAGATGTTATAGTTTTTTACTACCGAACTGTTACCTGCAGCTTTCACAGTGTTCACATATGTCCAGTTGAAATTTCCATCAACACTCTTTTCAAGGTCAAAGTAATCACTGTTAAATTCCTGTGAGGTTGACCAGTCAACACTTACTCCACTCCCCTTTTGACGGGCAGAGATATTTAAAAACTCAACGGGAGTGGGAGCATTTGCAGGGCACTGAGCAAAAGAAATATCATCAAGAGCAAAATCATTTCCACAACCACCAACAGTCCCATCACTAATTCTTACGCGAATAGAAGTAATGGTAAAATTGTTGACCACAGGTAAGTTTATCAATGCACCCTGGGAAACCCATTTTGCGGGAAACTCCTGCTGAAGCGGAGCCGCCACATAAGGCGAGCCGACCAACGGAACCCAAACACTGGATGCATTTAAATATTCAACATTATAAGTCAATGTCGTTAGTTTGGGTTGACTGCAAGTTCCGGGCGTGTCCACATTCATAGCAAATGCACTGAGAGAATAAAATCCATTTTCGAAACCGGATGTATTTGTAAGAACGTGGTTATAAAATACCTCCGCCTGGCCATTTGCAACTAACATTTTGCCATCAGCGTTGCCTGTATGGTCAGACGCATTGTGCCATTCTGATTTTTGATGTGTGCTATTTATGATTCTGTAAACGCCTTCGGCAACAAGAGAGCCGCTTGCCTGGAAATCCAGTGCACCGGGAATAATATCGGGACTGCTTGTTGCAGTGGTTCCAGTGCCAAAATCTTCCGAGAATAAAACGGTTGAGTTAGCGCAAGAAGTTTGCGAATAAGTAACGTTTGTAAAAGATGCGATAGTAAGCAGGGACGCAACAAGACCCCCAGATAACAATGAACGTTTGAAAAATGCAAATTTCTTCTCCATAAAAAGGTTTTAGAATGTAAAAAGTAAAAGCCGGCATTCTGAGGAATGGGAAAAGCAGTTCTTCTAACGAGAGGATTGGAATCCGAGATAAAGTCTTTGAAGGGTATAGGAGAAATCAGTGAATGAGGAAACAAATATAATTGTAAAATACGGCTATCAAAAGAAAATAGCATTTTTTTTTAAAAAATTGATGGAAACGGCGCAATATGAATTGATTAAAAAAAGGGAATTACTTTCCTACATTAGCTGTTTCCAGAATCCGCTTCCACTCGTTCACGGTTACTTTCTGAACAGACAGCCTCGAAATTCTCACTAAATCCATATTAGCTAATTCAGGATCATTCTTAATAACGTTTAAGGACACAGGCAATTTCAATTTTTTCACTGGCTTCAGTTCGACTGCTACCCAATTTGAGTTGTCTGTGGTAGGATCAGGGAAACTTTCTTTTACAACCTTCGCAATTCCTACTATTTCCATCCCTTCATTACTGTGGTAAAAAAACACTTCATCTCCTTTCTTCATGTCGCGCAAATTGTTTCTTGAAGCGTAATTTCTGATTCCGTCCCACGTAGTTTTTTTATCCTTTGACAGTTGATCCCAACTGTAAACAGACGGTTCCGATTTGACTAACCAATATTTCATCATCTAAATTTATTTGTGAAAATTTCCAGCACAAAATTGAAAGTCTTTTTCAGAAAAGCAATTCATTTTGCTTGAAAAATATTTATAGGCAAAAAAAATATCCCCAAAACTGGGGATATAAAATATCTGAAACCGGCAATCTTACGACGCTGTGGAAGCACCCGCTTTGGCACTCTTTTCTTTAATTCCTTCATTAATTTCACTCTTCACATGATCTTTGGCATCATTAAACTCCCTCATACCCTTTCCTATACCACGCATGAGATCAGGAATTTTTCTGCCGCCAAAAAACAACAGTATAACCAGGACAATCAAAATCCACTCAGATCCACCTGGCATCGAAAGTAGCAAAACAGGTTTAGACAAAATACTTAACATGGTATATGTTTTTTATTAATGAACAATCGTTCTCAAAGTTAGGTAAAATACACAGCATTCTATAAATCCCAACTTTCAATTATGAACTTTTTCCTGAATCTTTGACTACTTTTTATTTTCGGCATATTCAAAATGCTGGTCCAAAAATGACACTAAACTAGTCCATGCCAATACGCTTTTATGATTACCCAAAGAAAGGAGCAACTATATCAAGTATTTCCTGGGTGGACAATGGTTCATCGAATCCCGCTGAAGCTTCCTTATTGTCGATGAAAGAATTTCCTCCTATTCCAACAATATCAACGCCGGCTTGTGAAGTATTTTCCTCTCCATTGTAGGTTTTTTGAATCGCTGAATTAGCCGGAGGAAATTCAATTCCACTTTCATTCAGGGTAATCCATGGCTTAACGACCTGCCCACCTGGAATTGCCATATTCATGGCTCTCCGCATTTGCCTTATATGTGACGCATGCCTGGCTTCTACTGAATGAATTTCCAATGCCTTAGTAAGAACTGTCCTATTGCCCTGCAAAGCCGGAGCTTGTCCTTTATATGCGCGAACGCCAGTGTCCTCAAATGTTTGAGCCATTGCAAGCTGAATCGTATAATTTGATAAATAACCTGCAAATGGGCCGGTGCCCGATCCGCCACCTGCAGTAAAATCAAAGGAGGGCTTGGTTATTGCGGCCGGGCCCAGAACTGATTTAAGAAAGGCCACATGTTTGTTTTCATCATCCTTTATTTTGGCAAGAGCTTTCTGAGCAGCAGGACTCGCGGTGAGATAACCTGGTGAGCCCACGATATTAGTATAAAACTCCGCTTCGAGATATTCAAGAGTCAATGCGAAATTCAAGACATCATTTACAGAATTTGTACTTTGACCGTATGCTGTTTTAAACATTGAACCCAATGCAAAGGGAATGGATGCCAGTGCAACTTTTCCCGAAAGGTTTGCAAATTTTTTCATTGCGTGCCGTCTCGTATCAAGCCTGTCATTTATTTCAGGATCCGCTTTTTCTATTTCGGAAATTATATTTTGTAAGTTCATTTTTATTTTTTTTAAGATGGTAAATTGCTTGCGTTAATTCTTGTGTCGATGAAAGCTTTGGCGACAGACAGCACTTCGCCAGGCATTTTGGCTGAGTCTAAACCATCAGCATCAACCGTATCGGCGAAAGTCCCGTTGGATATTAAATCCGCAATGAGGGCTGCATGCCTGGCTTCCACGGAAACAATCTTCCCTGCAAGTGTAAGATAAGCCGCACCGTTAGTGGTCGTTGAAAGTAACTGTCCGGCGCCATTGTATGCGGTAACGCCGAGGTCTTCGAAAGCTTTTGCTGTTGCCAAAACGCTTGTTCTGTTACCAAAATCGACTTTTGAAAAATTCAATTTCAAACTAATAATGGCATTTGAACCAAGAGCCGCCTTAAAAAATTCCCTGTGAGCAACTTCGTGATTTCGTATTTCGGTCAGATATTCCATCTCCATTGTTGAGATTCCTGAATAAGGAGTCATTACCACCTGTGTGTAGAAGGCGGCTTCGAGTTGCTCCAATGCATAAGCATAATTTAAAATTCCGGTATCACCGCTTCCGAGATCAACTCCATCGTTGGGCATGGTATCGTTCTTTTTGCAAGCTGCGGCCGTTGCCATGATTGCGGAACCTGCGCCAATGATTCCTAAAAATTTTCTCCGGGAAAATGATCTTTGAATCTCGACAAGAGACTCGAGCCCGCCGGCTTTGCTTTCTGTGTTTGTCATAATGGTTTTTTTTATTTGATGAATGTATGAGCTTCTGATTTTTACCAAGCTCAACTTCATTTACGGAAAAACAAGGATGTTAGTTTTTTTCTAAAAGACAACCGAAAGTCAATTTCATAGATTCGTCATTTCGCGAACATGAAGGAGACGACCTCAGGAACACTTTTGGAACTACGACGCGTATAATAATTACGAGGCTGAAAAAAGTTTGGTAGATCCTTTGTAACCTTGAGCGTATAAGGATTTTGAAGAAAGTTTAGCAAAGGCGGATTCACTTATTTTCTTTTTCATCACGAATAAAAAAGAAAAAAGCCGGAGAGCTTGTAGCAATGGAATGTTATAATAATTGGTAGGTAAAATTCTTTGTTGATGGCTAATCCCAACCGTTAGCCAGTACGTCTGCGATGTGCATTGTAGAAATCGGGATTTTATTGTTTTTGATAAAACCATCCAGATGCATGAGACAACTCATATCAGTAGAAATAATGATCTCAGCATTGGTGTCAATTGCATGTTTTACTTTCTGATCTGCCATCGCAATTGAAATAGATTCAAATTTTACTGCAAAGGAACCACCGAAACCGCAGCATGTTTCATTATCCTCCATTTCTACTAATTCAAGCCCTTTCACTTGCCTGAGCAGATTTCTTGGCGCCGCTTTGATTTTGCATTCCCTTAATGCAGCACAACTATCGTGGTAGGTTGCTTTTGCATGAAGCACTGCGCCAAAATTTTCAATCTTCAAAACGTCTGTGAGAAACTCCGTGAATTCATAAATTCTTGATCCTAAGTCTTTCACTTCATTGTGGTGAGAGGAGTTTTCAAACAAACCGTTATAATAGTTTCGCACGAAGCCAACACAGGATGCAGACGGTGCAACTACATAATCTACCCCCTCAAAATCTTTTAGAAATTTTACTGCCACGTCGCGTGATTCACTCCAAAAACCGGCATTGAATGCAGGTTGACCACAACAAGTTTGCTTCGGATTGTAACTCACTTCACAGCAACCCTTCTCAAGCACTTTCACCATGTTGAAGGCCGTCTGAGGATATAATTGATCTATAAAACAGGGAACAAATATTTGTACTCTCATTGGTAAATAGAAGATTAAGACTGCGGGATAATTATGACTGACAATTGAGATTGCTCCATTCAAAGTTAAGCTAAGTGTACTTCAACGACATCATTTTTAAAGCGGATATAGCTGCTTCCTCACCTTTGTTTCCGTGGACGCCGCCGGCTCTTTCGATTGCCTGTTGCAGGTTGTCCACTGTAAGTACGCCAAATATAGTTGGCGCAGGCAGCGTCATATTAAGGTGCATAACGCCATCAGTGACCGCTTTGCAGATATATTCGAAGTGCGGCGTACCTCCGCGAACCACACATCCAAGCGCTATAAAGGCTTGTGGTTTTTCAAACTTATTGTTGTAGGTTTCCCAGAAATGTTTTATAGCGAAAGGAATTTCAAATACCCCTGGTACGGTGATGATTTTATAATTATTCATCCCGTACTTCTCTAAAACATCAATACAGCCCTTGAGAAGCTTATCTACAAGTTCTGCATTCCATTCCGTATGAACTATTACAATACAGGCATCCTTTGCGAGGATGCCCGGGTCAAAAGTGAATAGATTTTCGTTTACAACTGCCATCAACTTTTCGCATGAACTTATACTAAAATTCTCCCAGACGGGCAAGATACCTGTCAACTTCGGATGAACGCTGACTCAGTGGATAGTCGTTCTTTAGCTTTTTAAAAAGATCTATTGCTTCTTTCGATTTTCCTGTTACCTGTGCAAATAACGCTGCCCTGAAAAGGAACTCCGAAGAATTAAAATCATCAGTTTCATCCGCGTTAGCAGCCTTTTTATAATATTCGAGCGCC
>JBBSPT010000031.1:0-13529 GCA_038258515.1 Chitinophagales bacterium
ATAAGCAGCCAGCTATTGTCTTCTTTGCCTTTTAATTTTACCAGTACAAATTCTCCATTGAGTTTTTTACCAAAAAGCTGGAACTTAAAATCACCGGATTTCAACCCTGCCTTCAAATGTTTTTGGGCAACAGCCGGTTCTGAATTTTCAATGTCAGCGTATGTTCCATGGTCCCATATCTCGACAATGCCGGCGCCATAATTTCCTTCGGGAATGACCCCTTTGAAATCTTTATAATCGTAAGGATGATCTTCGACCATCATCGCCAGTCTCTTATCCTTTGGGTTTAAAGACGGGCCTTTAGGAACAGCCCAACTTTTTAAAACGCCATCCATCTCAAGCCGAAAATCATAATGCAGTCGCGATGCTTTGTGACGTTGCACGACAAAGATGAGTTTCGACTCAGATTTACGAACCTTTCCCTTTGGCTCTGACGTTTCTTTAAAATTTCTTTTTTTATTGTAAAGTGATATTGCCATTAGGACGCTTTTTTACGTTTCACTTCGAGGCTTGCTTTCAATTGTTCCATCAAATCTTTTGTCTTGCTGTGAACTACTTTTAAATCCGGAGTTTTCACTTTCTTGCCGCCTGCCTTTGCCTTGATAATCTTCAGCAGTTCGTCATTGTATGTGTCTTTGTATTTTGAAATGTCAAACTTCCCCGTTAGCTGATCTATTAACGAGATGGCCATTTTTAGTTCCGCAGGTTTTATGGTTGTGTTTTCCGGAACTGCCAATTCCTCCGGGTCTCTGATCTCTTCTTCGAAACGAATCCTGTTTAGCACAATCACATTTTTATCCGGCCGAAGAATGGCGAGACTTTCTTTGCTTCTCATAACAAAACTTGCAACTCCAACTTTTTTTGTTTTCTGCAAAGCCTCACGCAGTAAAGCATAAGGTCTCGTACCCGATTTATCAGGCTCCAGATAATATGGAGTTTCATAATACATGCTGCTGATTTCATCTTCTTTCACGAAATCAGAAATTTCTATCGTTTTTGTTTTCTTTGCACTTGCTGCCTCAAAATCCTTATCATCAAGAACGATGTATTCATTGTCGAGTTTATACCCTTTCACAATGTTTCCCCACGACACTTCCTTACCAGAATTTTCATTGATACGCTGATATTTAATATTCGCATGGTCTTTTTTATCCAGCATATCAAGATTCAGATTACTGGTTTGAGTTGCGCTGTACATCTTTACTGGTATGTTAACCAAGCCAAAGCCAATCGCGCCTGTCCATATGGGTCGCATAAAAATGTGTTTTGATGCAAAATATGAATGAAAAGTCTGTGCCTTAAATAAAAAGATTTTTTATATCTAAACCAGCTGGCATCTCATCAGTGAACACTTGCTCATTGAGGAATAAATTCCACAGCGCATGCGATCCTTAATGCTTTTGTATTTGCTTCTTCCCAAAATCAAGCAACAACACCGGAAGCAGGATCAGGTTGGTTAACGTAGCAACGAGAAGAGTAATAGATGTTAGCCATCCCAGTGATTGCGTACCGCCAAAACCGCTAAAACAAAAAATGACAAATCCGGCGATGAGAACGACCGAAGTATATAAAATACTTAAGCCGGTTTGCCTGATTGTTTCAGAAACTGTTTTGCTGATCACAAAATTATTAGAGGCCAGTTCCTGTTTGTAATTCACCAGGAACCTAATTGTAACGTCAACGGCAATCCCAAGCGCAATACTAAAAACTAAAACCGTTGATGGCTTAATCCTCACGCCGGCCCATCCCATTATTCCTGCAGTTACAATCAACGGAATTACATTAGGGATTAGTGAACAGACCAATATCCTCACAGACTTGAATAAATATAACATGCAGATGGAAATAAAAAGAAATGCCCAAAGGATACTCTCTTTGAGTCCATTAATGATAAAGCTGCTACCCTCCAGAAAGGTCATGGTAGATCCCGTGAGTGTGACATGGTATTTCGAAGTGTCAAAAAGCTGATCAGCTCTTTGCTTGATCCCGCTAATTAGCTGCGGAAGCCTGATCGTTCCCACATCAGCTATGTTGATGCTCATTCTTGTTGCTTCCCTGGATGAGTCGATAAAACTTGTAAGAAGTTTTGAGAGGTTATTCTTTTCGGATTTATCCTTCGCGGCAGGCTTTAAATACTCACCGACAAAAGCAAGATCAAAGGCATTCGGAAGTGCATAATTGGAAGAGTCTCCATTATAAAATCCCTGCTTCACAAATTTAATTCCCTCGACAATCGAAAGAGGTCTCGACATCTCTTTCTGATCTTTTACATAAGAGGACAGAGAATCCATTTTTTTAAGAACGGGCAATATTCTGCTACCAGCCAATCCATGCTTTTTCCGGGAATCAATAATTATTTCCAAGGGCATGACACCGCTAAAATTTTTTTCAAAAAATTTCAGGTCTTTGTAAATTTTGTCGGTTTTTGGTAAATCATCAACAATAAATCCCTCCGTCTTCAACCTTGAAATACCGATAAGAGAGACAAACACTACCACTCCTGCTACACCATAAACAATTGCTTTATGATGCATCGCCCAATGTTCAATCTTCAATAATAAAGTTGTAAAAAAATTTACATTGAGATAAGCGAGTTGTCTTTTTCCCGGAGCAGGCATGAGGCTCAGGACTGATGGAAGCAGGATAAATGAAATCACAAAAATCAGCATGATACTCAGGCCGGCAACCTGCCCAAATTCCTGTAGCATTGCACTTTTTGTAAGAGCAAACACCGCAAACCCTATGGCAGCAGTCAGGTTGCAAAAAAGTGTAACGATGCCCATTTTACTTACCATGTCTATCAGCGACTGCTGCTTGTCCCCGGTCTTTTGATAAGTAGAATGATATTTATTAAAAAAATAAATACAATTTGGAATTCCAATGACGACGATGAGAGGCGGTATTAAAGCTGTGAGAAGAGTAAGCTTATATCCAAATAGATAGGTAAGAGCCACACTCCAAAGCACCCCTATAACCACTACAAGCAAAGACAAGAGCATCGTGCTCACAGAACGAAACATCACCAACAAAATAAGGGCGGACAATACCAATGAGCCTACGACAAATAATTTCATCTCCCTCTTTATCCTATCGGACATTTGCGTACGAATCAACGGCAGTCCACTCAGATGAGTTTCAAAATTTGTCTTAGCCGAATAAATATTCACCGCATCAACAATATTTTCAATCACTTTACTACGACCCGGCGAATTCAAAACGTTCTTGTCGATTCGAACGACAGTCAGGTATGCTCCGGATGAAGGATTGTATAAAACAGATTTGTAAAAAGGCAAGGAATAAAACACGGATTTATCTTTCTCAAGCTCATCCTGTGTATGTAAACCGGGGGTGAAAACCGGCACGGCATTGAGCTTTTGCACTGATGAATCCCGAACGAGTTCAACAGCATTTGCAACGCTTAACACATTTTCTACATAGTCAATTTTTTTAAGATCAGCATCAAGCTCGCAAAGCGCCTGGAAATTTTTAAGTTCAAAAAATTGATCTGTTTGTACACCGATTACCAGGTGGTTTCCATCATCTCCAAACTTTTCCTTAAAATGCAGATAGTCCCTGTATTTCGGATTGTCAACAGGAACGGCCTTTGAAAATTCATAGCTCAATGTGACCTTACTCGCAAAAAATCCCATCACAACTGTAGTACACAGCAGCAGCGATAATAATACAAACTTATAATTGAGGACGAACTCTGCAAGTCGTTTCCACATATACAACAACCTTTGAGCAAAGAAACTAAATTATTTTTTGAATGGAGGATTGATCCTAACGCAAAACTGTCTAACCGTTACAGCTGCTTGGAGACACAATGCCTTTTAAATTTTAAACATAGGGAAATTTTTTAGGCAAGCCGTCTGCAAAACTCTTCATTCCAATAAAATGTTGTGAAAGTATGTAGTGGAAAATCAAAGTAGGAACCTGCACTATTTTTCAATCCCGATTTCAGCCATTTCATCACTTACGAAGTCCATAAGAGACTTAACATTGCCTGGAGAAAAATCAAATTTCAATCCTGCTGCTTCGAATAATTGGGGCAAGGTTTTAGTGCCGCCCAGGCTCAGCGCTTTCATATAGTTGTCCAAAGCCTGTTCCGGATTTTTCTTGTATTGCATCCACATACCAATTGCACCTAACTGTGCGATGCCGTATTCAATATAGTAAAACGGAACTTCAAATAAATGAATTTGTCGTTGCCATGCGTTTCTCCTGTATTTCTCAAGACCTGAATAATCGATAACTCTATCTGAAAAATCGCTCAGAATCCTAAGCCAGTTGTCAGTTCTTTCTTCTGTGGTATTTCCTGGATTCTCATACACCCAATGTTGGAATTTATCTACGACTGCAATCCATGGAAATATAGTGATGACCCGTTCCAGTTGGTGCTCTTTCGCCCTTCTCAGGTCGTCTTCATTGTTAAAAAAAACATGCCAGTGATCCATACTGAAAAGTTCCATTGCCATGCTGGCAACTTCAGCAATTTCCATCGGATATTCTTTGAACGCATTAAGATCGAGTGGATGGGAAAGAAATGAATGCACTGCATGACCACCTTCATGAACCATTGTGGTAACGTCATGCATCTGGCCCGCGGCATTCATAAATATAAATGGCGCGCCACTTTCAGCAAGTGGCGCGTTGTAGCCTCCCGGCGCTTTACCTTTTCTGCTTTCCAGGTCCAGGTGTTTCATTTTTTCCATCTGCCTGAGACACTCACCAAAAAATGGACGGATTTGTGTAAAACATTCAATTGTTTTCTGAAGTAATTCACTCCCCGTTTCAAAAGGAGCGAGAGGCAGCGTTCCTTCCGGTTCAGCCTCCACATCCCATGGACGCAAAACATCTAAGCCTAATTTTTTCTTTTTGTCCTGATAAATATTGTCCACGAGCGGCATCACATATTCTTTAACAGACTCGTGAAATCTGAAACAATCTTCTTTCGTATAATCAAAACGGCCAAGCTCCTTAAATTTAAAATCCCTGTAGTTTTCAAACCCCGCATTCAAGGCTACCTGTTGGCGTTTTTCAACAAGCTTTGAAAATAAATCGTCCAGGACATCTTTGTCGTCAAGCCTTCTTTCATTCACCTTTTTATAAACTTCTTCACGCAAATTTCTATCGTGGCTTTCCAGGAATTTTGCGGCCTGCTGAAGCGTATATTCTTTGCCATCTACTTCGATTGTCATTTTTCCTGTGATGGATCCGAACTGCTGCTGCATCACGGACAGCTCTGCCTGCAACGAAATGTTTTCTTCCCGAAACAATTCAATATTTTTCCTCACTGAGCGCAGGTAAGTGAAGTATCCAGGCTCCTGGTCCAGATCTTCCGAATAAGGAGAACTCACCAACTTCTTGTTCAGAGCATCTGCATAGCGTTGTATTTTTGGCTGTATTTCCATGCAGAAATAATTGAAAGCGCTCTCCAGTTGCTTATCAGTCGTATCGCAGGTCATCCTGATGTGCCTCCAGCTAAAATCCTCGTTTATTACGGCGTCCACCTCATTAAGATCAGCGAGCCACTTCTTCAGATCATCTTTTGAATTGACTGTTCTTTCCAAAAGCTCCTTCAAATATGGCTCAATGGATTCCCAGTTTTCAATTATCAAATCCTGTGGAATAAATTCTCTCTGAATTTTTTTTATATCGGCAGAGGCTTGAATCATTGTTTTCATTTATTAGGGATGTCATGCAAAAAGCAGGCATGTTATTCCTGCGGAAGGAAAATCTTCGATATCCTGTTATTTTACGCCCCTGCTTTCAATCTTGCGGGCGGTAGTTTTCTTGGGCTTCATATCTTTAACGTTCGCAGATTCATTGTGCGCCGGCCTGGACTGTTTGCTGTTATCAGGCTGCTCCTCGCCTTCTTCATCAGATCTCATTTTAATTTCGATATCATTCTTCTGCAAAACCCCGTACCATTTTATCATCTTCTTCATGTCGCTGGCATACACTCTTTCAAAGTCCATATCTGGAAGAATCTTTTGAAAATAGTCTTTGAGCAACTTAATATCAGCCGCCGGATCAGGAACTTTTTCTTCGCTGTTTTTCATTGCTATGAAGAGTTGGGCCAGGCTCACGTTCTCCTTTGTGCAAAAGACTTCTATACTTTCAAGGTGCGAAAAATTGTGCTGGCGGCTACTTACAAATTTTGTCGATTTGTCGTCCAGGGAGCGAACAACAGCTCCATCAGATTTGGATGAAAGAAGCTCGAACAATCCCCCTAATCCAGTTACAGAAACAATCTTATTGTAGTCCATATTTATTCATTGTTTTGAAAGTGCAATATAATAGAAATGACAATCAGTAATGTTAATGAAATAAAAAACCACACTTCATTCAGAAATCAGGCAAAGCTCTACGGCAAAGGTTTTTTTATCAAAACGCGTCAAATGATTATCAAGGCTCACATATGTACAAAAGTTTATTAAGTCTGTTTCTCATCTTCATTTCCGCCAGAATGGTAAATGCACAAAGTGTAACCGGACTCCTGGAAGATGCTTTAGAAAAAACACCTATTTCACATGCTACCGTGAATCTTACGGGTGCTGATTCAGTTGTAACCTATTCCTCTGTCACAACAAATAATGGAGTTTTCAAATTCACCGGAGTAAAAGCTGGAAATTTCACCATGCGCATCAGTTCTGTGGGATATGAAACATCCTCCAGGAAAATAACTGTAGGCAATGAAAATACCGATCTTGGGACGATCCAACTGTCCAGGGAAGCCGAAACATTGGCGTCCGTAATTATTGACGGAGCACCACCGGTGAGGCAAAAAAATGACACAGTTGAGTATTCAGCAAATCAATACAAAGTAAATCCGGATGCGAATGTTGAAGACCTTGTAAAAAAACTTCCCGGCGTGACGGTCGATCGGACGGGTACGGTGACTGCGCAGGGCGAAACAGTAAAAAAAGTAACTGTCGACGGCCGTGATTTTTTTGGGGACGATGCAACGGCAACGCTGCGAAATCTTCCAAGCGAAGTAGTGGACAAAATACAGGTATTCGACAAACTAAGCGACCAGGCCCAGTTAACAGGGTTTGACGATGGCAACACCACCAAGTCAATCAACATCGTCACCAAAAAGGATATGCGGAATGGAAATTTTGGAAGAGTGTATGCAGGCTATGGAACTGATGATAAATACAATGCCGGTGGCAACGTAAGTTTTTTTAATAACAATCGCAGGATCTCGCTGGTGGGTCTTGTGAATAACGTCAATCAACAAAATTTTGGTTCCCAGGACTTGTTGGGCGTTACCAGTAGCGGAAATCGCGGAGGCGGAGGAAATAGAGGAGGTGGAAGTGGAGGTGGAAATTATCGTGGCGGAGGTTCGGACAATTTTATGGTTGGGCAACAAAGCGGCATTAGTAAGACAAACGCTTTTGGAATAAACTATAGCGATTTGTGGGGTAAAAAATTAGAAGTGACCGGAAGCTACTTTTTCAATAACAGTAGTACGAGCAACAACGAAATTGTTAACCGGCAAAATTTGATCACAAAAGATTCGAGCCAATTTTATGACGAAAACACTTTTTCTGATGCGACCAATTATAACAACAGGGCGAACTTAAGGATTACGTACAAAATCGATTCATCCAATTCCCTGTTATTTACGACAAGCGCCAATTTTCAAGATAACAACTCCAACAGTTCTGTAACAGGAGTGCAGTCAATTGATCCTCAAAATATTCTTAGTAAAACTGAGTACGACATCCGGAGTAAAACGGGCGGCTACAATGTCAGCAATGGCGTCTTGTTCCGGCACGCCTTTGAGAAACGCGGAAGAAGTATTTCTCTTGGATTCAATACTAATTTTTCTAACCGGGATGGGAAGAATTACCTGGATGCCTACAACACTTTTTACAAGTTAAACTTCGAAATTGCAGATACCGTCCAGCAATTGTCTGATCAGCAAACAAGCGGGAATCAATATAGTTTCAATCTCGTTTACACCGAGCCTGTAGGTAAAAAGGCAATGATCCAGGTGAACTATAATCCTTCTTTCCAGAAAAATCATGCTGATCAGGAAACGTTCAATTTTGACAATTCAAATTCAAAATATTCCCTGCAGGATACCAGTCTTAGCAACAAATTTGGCAATACTTACAATACGCAAAACAGCGGCATAACTTACAGGCTTGGAGATAGAGATAACATGATCTCGGCAGGATTGTCCTACCAATACAGCGAACTGAAAAGCGACCAGGTTTTCCCCCAGGTATCCCAGATTGATAAATCGTTCAGTAATGTTCTTGGAAATGCTTTTGCAAGGCTAAAGCTTTCCCCAAGAAGTAACCTGAGGATCATTTACCGGTCGTCCGTGAATCCGCCGTCAGTTACGCAGTTGCAAAATGTCATCAATAATTCCAACCAGTTTTATTTCACGACCGGTAATCCTGATCTTAAACAGCAATACACCAATAATTTTATTACGAGATATACTTTCACAAGTGCCGCTAAGAGTCAGAGCTTTTTTGCAAATGTGTTTTTACAGTCCACAAATGACTATGTGGCCAATGCTGTTTATACCGCTACCACCGATTCGCTGCTTAGCAAAACAATTACTTTGTACAAAGGATCCCAAATTTCGAAACCGGTAAATCTTGACGGATACATAAGTGCGAGATCATTCTTCACTTTTGGGATGCCTGTAAAATTTATTAAGTCTAACCTGAATTTTAATGCAGGATTGGGCTATTCAAAATTACCTGGGTTAATTAATAATGTATCTAACACTTCGAATAACTACAACTATAATCTCGGCGCCGTATTAGCCAGTAATATCAGCCAATACGTAGATTTCACCCTATCGTATTCAGGGAATATAAACGTTGTAAAGAATACCCTTCAGCCCGGATTAAACAATAACTATTTCGTACAGTCTGCGGGAATTACGGCAAACCTGCTGACGAAAAAAGGATTGTTTATTCAAAATGATGTTTCCAATCAATATTACAAAGGGTTGACCGATGGATTCAATCAGAACTATTGGCTATGGAATATTGCTGTTGGACAAAAATTCTTAAAGAACGAAGCGGGCGAATTAAAATTATCCGTATTCGACTTACTGAAACAAAATAAAAGCATCACAAGAAATGTAACGGAATCGTATATCGAGGACGTTAGAAACCAGGTATTACAGCAATATTTTATGCTAACTTTTTCCTATAAATTAAAGAACTTTGGAAGTCGCAAGGCCAGTTCATCCGCACCTGATCCAATGGAAAGAAGAAGAAGTTTCAACCGGTTTTAACTTTAGCATAAAAAGCACTATTTTGAATGAAGAGGAATTGATAAAACTGGTAAAACAAGGGGATGAGGCTGCATTTAAAATATTGGTGGAAACGTGGCAGGACCTGGTTTACAACACGTCAGTCGGAATTCTTCAAAATACGGAGGATGCCGAAGACGTAGCACAGGATGTTTTTATTAAAGTTTACGGATCTATTGGAAACTTTAAGGGAGAATCAAAATTTTCAACCTGGCTTTACCGCATTACTCTATCGAAAGCAGCAGATCATATCAGGAGAAAAGGAAGAAAAAAACGTTTTGCATTTGTTCAAAGTCTTTACGGGAAAAATGATGAACAGGTAATTGATCCGCCCGATTTTTTTCATCCGGGGGTGGAATTGGAAAACAAAGAAAATTCAGTGGTACTGTTCAAGGCAATGGAGCAACTTCCACCTAATCAAAAAAACGCTTTTGTACTGAATAAAATAGAAAATTTAAGTTACAGGGAGATTGCCGATATTTTGAACTCGAGTGAGGCCGCTGTGGATGCTTTGTTGCAAAGAGCGAAGAATAATTTAAGGAAGTATCTTGAAAAATATTACAGTTCTTATGACAGTTAAATTAGTTGGGTTGGATATGACTGGAGCGCTTGTCAAATTTCATGAAAACAGCTTTTCCCGGTCCGATGGTATTTTTAAATAAAAACGTCAAATATTGTAGACTCTAATACACAAATTATGAACAGAAAAATTGACGAAGCTTTGAATAGCCTTGACAATATTTCAAGGGCTTCACCCCGGCCATTCTTTTTTACCAGGCTTGAGGCGAGGATGTTGGGTGAAAGAAGCAACTGGAACAGGCTTTCTGTTTTTTTTGCGAGACCCGCATTTGCACTTGCATGTGCGTTCATCGTCGTCGTTATGAACATAGCGGTTATTTTTTCTAACAGGGATGTTAGTCAGGATTCAACGGCGCCAGGAAACACAGAAGTTGCTGTGGCTGATGAATACAGCTATGTAACAACCAATTTCTTTGAGTTGGAAAAATAGATGAATAATGAGCATGAATAAGAATAAGTCACTGGTTGCAATTATTATATTTCTGTTAATCTCCAATATTGTGCTGGTTGTTTATTTTTTACTTTTTGATAGCTCGAAAAAAGAAAACGGGACCAGCGAAAAAGGCAGGTTTTCAGTTGCGTTGAAAGAGGATGTGGGCTTCTCAAAAGATCAACTCGAAAAATACCAGGAATTACGAAAAGTGCAAATGGAAAAGATGGGGCTTTACTTCGCTGATGTTAAGAAAGCAAAGTTTAGTTTCTATCATCTCCTTAACTCGATGCCGGCGGTCTCCGATTCTACATTGGAAAATGCGGCTGACATCATCGGGCAGAAACAAAAAGAACTGGATATAAATATTTTCCGGCATTTCACTCGTATAAAAGCAATATGCACTCCTGGTCAGCTTCCGAAGTTTGATACAGCAATGAGTGAACTTGTTGAAAGAATGATAAACCGGAAAAAGTAATGCCCGGTAAAGCAAATGATTGTTTTGAAAAATAAGAATTTAACTTAGCCGTATGCTAAATTTCTACATTTTAAAAAAATTAAATCTAAGCAAATGAAAATGAAGGTCATAACAATTGTCGCTGCAGCACTTCTCTTTGCAGGCACGACTCAGGCGCAACAATTTCAAAGACAAACCGTGGAAGAGAAAGTGCAGTCCGCAATGCAAAAAACCGACAATCCACTTAAACTTGATCAATCGCAGCGAGACAAGGCGTCTGTCGTGTTAACCGATTTTTATACAGCGCAAAATAAAATGAGAGAGGATGCAAGAGCAAGCGGCAACAGGCCGGATCGCAGCGTATTTGAAAAACTAACTTCTGAAAGGGATGAAAAATTAAAAGCAATTTTTACTGAAGAGCAATATAAAAAATTCAAAGATGAGGTAGAAAAAACTTTGCGGCCCAGGCGTACACTAAATGTCAGGACTGATAAAAATAATTAACAAAAAAGGTTTAGGCTTGGCAGTTTGTCTTTTAGGGGCTTGTCGCGAGACAAGCCCAATTTTTTTGTACTGAATCGGGAAAAATATTCCCGATGATCTTTAAACTTGTAAATTGATTTCACTCATTTTCATCAAAATATTAAATGGAAAAACCCACTTCATACTGCCAGGCAGTGGCGCCAATGGAAAAGAATAGTGTACATCGCGTTTACCATGACACTGCTTATGGCTTTCCGATCAATGATGATAATGAACTTTTCGAAAGGTTGGTGCTTGAAATAAACCAGGCAGGACTGAGTTGGACGACGATCTTAAATAAACAGGAGAATTTTAAAAAGGCCTACAGGAAATTCAACATTGCGAAAGTTGCCGCCTTCAACGAGAAAGATTTTGAACGGCTCATGAACGACGCGGGTATCATCCGCAACAGGCTTAAAATAAATGCTGCCATTGAAAATGCAAAAACACTTTTAGAAATTCAAAAGGAACATGGCTCCTTCAAAAATTGGATCGATCATCATCATCCTAAATCAAAGGTGGAATGGGTAAAACTTTTTAAATCGACTTTCAGATTTACAGGTGGCGAAATTGTAAATGAATTTTTAATGAGTACGGGCTATCTACCGGGGGCACATGTTGAAAGCTGCCCTGTTTATAAAAAAATGCTAAAAGCAAAACCTGCGTTTTTACGAAAAAAATAAAAGATTGGAGTTTTATTTCATTTCTGCCAACTCCTTTTGCAACCTGAACATTTCATCACGCAGTCTTGCCGCCTCCATAAAATCGAGGTCCCGTGCGGCTTTCTCCATATTTCGTTTCACTGTCGCCACAATTTTTTCCACTTGTGGAATCGTTTTCTTAGCTGTCAGGTATTCCCCCTGCTCTTCGGCAGCGATGGTAATAAGATCATCTCCCGCATAAGGAGAAGCAGTAGTCCCCTTAATATCCAGCACAGAAGTTTGCCCCATTATTTGCTGGTGAGATTTTTTGATTGACGAAGGAATTATGTTATGCTCAATGTTATATTGCACTTGCTTTTCGCGACGGCGGTCCGTTTCATCAATTGTTTTCTGCATACTTTCTGTCATTTTATCGGCATAGAAAATCACGAGGCCTTCCACATTGCGGGCAGCCCTTCCTGCAGTTTGAGTCAGGGATCTTTCATTCCGCAAAAATCCTTCTTTGTCCGCATCGAGTATTGCTACAAGGGAAACTTCCGGAAGATCAAGTCCTTCGCGAAGGAGGTTCACTCCAACGAGTACATCAATCTCTCCTAATCTTAATTGTCTGAGAATTTCAACCCGTTCAAGCGTATCAACTTCACTATGGATATATTTCGATTTTATATTGATCCGGTGCAGGTATTTATCCATCTCTTCGGCCATTCGCTTCGTCAAAGTGGTCACCAGCACACGATCTCCTTTGGTCACCCTCTTATCAATTTCATCCAGCAAGTCGTCAATCTGGTTAACCGATGGTCTGATTTCTATCGGCGGATCCAATAAGCCGGTAGGCCTTACCACCTGTTCAACCACTATTCCCCCTGTCTTCTCCAACTCATAATCGCCCGGTGTAGCGCTTACATAGATGGTTTGGTTCAGCATGCTTTCAAACTCGTTAAAATTAAGCGGACGATTATCCAGCGCGGACGGAAGACGGAAACCATAATCAACTAAGATTAACTTTCTGGATCTGTCCCCTCCATACATTCCACTCACCTGCGGAATCGTCTGGTGGCTTTCATCTATAACGCATAAAAAATCCGGAGGAAAATAATCTAACAAACAAAATGGCCTGGTGCCGGGATCTCTTCTGTCAAAAAAACGGGAGTAGTTTTCGACGCCGTTACAATAACCAAGTTCACGAATCATTTCAATGTCGTAATTCACTCTTTCTGAAATTCTCTGCGCCTCAATATACTTTCCGATACCTTTGAAATAGGAAGTTTGTGCCGCCGCCTCATCCTGAATTTCATACAATATCTGTTGGAGTTTATCTTTTGGCGCTATGTATAAGTTGGCAGGAAAAATTGCGGCATCATCTACTTTCGCAATTCTTTTACCACTGCTTAATTCCAGTGTCTCGATGCTTTCAATTTCATCTCCAAAAAAAGTAATTCGGTATCCATTGTCCATGTAAGGGAGATTAATATCGACAGTATCTCCCTTTACCCTAAAAGTCCCACGGGCAAAATCTCCCTGCGTTCGTGAATACAATCCATTTACCAAAGCGTGCAGGAAACCCTGCCGGCTGATCACCTGCCCTTC
>JBBSPT010000032.1:0-13137 GCA_038258515.1 Chitinophagales bacterium
CATACCAACCGGCCGACAGTGAAAATGCCTGCTCGGCGATTTTTTTATTATAAGGCCTTTGTGCATAGTCATATCTTCCTGTTAGAAACCATCTTTTCGCCAGTTGATCCTGGATAAACGAATAAAGGCCGATTGAGCTGTGAGAAGAAGAGGCTGAATATTTTGCATGGCTATAGAAAAATTCACTTTGCCACGTTAACGATTTGTAAGTGTTCATCTGTACCGGTTTCCATTTATAAGTAATGTCAACTGCTGCAACATTCGTACTGAATGCTGAATCGTTTGGACCGTTAATTCCGGTGAGACCAAGCTCCAAAGTAGCATCATCAGTCAAAGTGAAGAAATTTTTCAAATGTCCCAGGTACAAAAAATGATTATTTTCTCCTCTGTAAAAAATTGGTGATTCATTACTGCCCGATGTTGCCTGGAAAATCAATTCCTGGTAGAAAGATTTTGCAGGTGTTAGCCAACTTATCGATGCTCCTTCATCGTTAAGTCCTTCTTCACCGAAATAATTTACGTATGCGTTTGGCAGGTCAATGAATGGAAGTGCATGCGGATGCACTGTATTGATGCGGCCGACTGCTTCCCTGAATTTACCAACTTTCAGTTGCAGTTTTGCAGGAAGAGCTAACGTGGTGAGATAGGCTTCCTCCACGTCCACACCATATTTCTGAGTTTCAGGATCTCTTGAAAAAGAAACAAAAATATCTGCTCGAACGTAGGGGTCCACTACGGAGCGAAAGGAAACTTCAGTTTCATTTAGATAAGCATCAAGATTTTTCTTGCCGCGGCTCATGTATGAAGTCCTGAAATCCGTAACCACGCCGATATCCGGGTTTGCCGAAATTGTGGAACGGGTTTGTTGCGGCGTTGTCTCCGGGCTCGTTGTAGTGCCGGCCATCTGCTGCTCTACCTGCTGAAGCAACAGTGAATCTGCAGCTGTGCTGTCTTTATCTGACTGAGAAAATGAAGGAATTGCAACCAGGAGAATCAGTAATAAAAGCAGCAGCGATTTGCAAATTCTTTCGTTGAAAGTATGTTCATGGGATTTTTCATTGATCATCTTCATTATAAACTGAATTAAGAATGAGAAAACTTTTAATCGTCCGGTTGAGATCGATAGTGTGCGAAAATGCCTTAGGCATTGCACAAGTTTACCCTAAGCTTGGCGGGCCTCTTAGTTCGAAATAGAAATGAGGAATTGAATAGAAATGAAATTCTCTGGCTGAATTATTGTTTATAAGTAGTTCGCAGACCTGAGTCGAGACTGGTGTAAGCTGTATTGAAAACGGGGATTCTACAACGAGGTTGTCAGTTTGACAATGATAAACGGCAACTGAAATTGATTCCTGGTCAGAAGAAGGGGTGATAATTTCCTTTGCATCTTTGTGATTTGCGAATAGCGTATGAAGGACTTTTGTTGGTGTAATACTCAGTAAAAGGACCACCAGCAAAAAAAATGAGGAGAACTTTTTTATGTAATTTTTTTTATTCAAATGTAGCTTTACTCAGACGTTAACAAAAGTAAGCAAAAAGTCATCGCGTTCAATTTTAAACTTTCTTAATTACTATTTAATAAATCTAAAAAACAAACTTATGCCTATCGTAAAAGTTATCGAAGTAATTGCATCTTCAGAAACAAGTTTTGATGATGCCATAAAAAGTTGCGTCACCGAAGTGTCTAAAACAGTTAAAAATATTGATTCTGTTTTTGTAAAGGATTTTAAAGTCCACGTTCAGGACGGAACTGTAAAATCTTATGGAGTCATTTGTAAGGTTTCCTTCAGAGTTGCCGACAAAGATTTGAGCTAAGAACTTGTTTCGCATTATAATCAATAAAGGGGAGTGTAAGCTCCTCTTTATTATTTTCATCGCTCTCAATTACGTGTTTACCACCTGCACGGCAGTTCCATAGCAGAGCACTTCTGTCACTCCGTTCATCACATCGTTTGCATCGTAGCGCATATTAATTATTGCGTTGGCGCCTTTTTCATTGGCGTGCTCTATCATGTGCTGATATGCTTCCATTCTTGCTTTTTCACACAGGTCCACATAGATGGATATTGTTCCCCCTAACAATGTTTGCAATCCACCGGCTATATTGCCAAACAGGCTTCTTGATCTTACAGTAATTCCGCGGACAATTCCTAAATGTTTTGTTACCCGGTAGCCCTCCAGCTGATTGCTTGCCGTGATAAGTTGTTCGTCTACCATAAATTTGTTTTTTTACCTTTCAAATTTAACATAGTTTTCCCGGTGCATTTTTATCAGCATTATTTTTGTTTATGTGTTGTTCGTAATTTGCACACTTTTGATTTTTTACATCATATCTCACATACCACAAAATGTTACAGACTGCAGAAGACATTCGTTTGCTAAACGAGAAGATCAGTCATTCAGCCACGTTTATTGATAAAATACATGCTGAAATCGGCAAAATAATCGTAGGTCAAAATCATATGGTGGAGCGCTTATTGATTGGTCTCCTCAGCAACGGCCATATTTTACTGGAAGGTGTGCCGGGGTTGGCTAAAACGCTTTCAATAAAATCTTTAGCCAGCACGGTCAACGCCCGTTTTAGCAGAATACAGTTTACCCCCGATCTATTGCCTGCCGATGTTGTCGGCACAATGATCTACAACCAGCAAAAGAATGAGTTCATTGTTCGCAAAGGACCAATCTTTGCAAACTTTATTCTTGCAGATGAAATCAACAGGGCGCCTGCAAAAGTGCAGAGTGCATTGCTCGAGGCAATGCAGGAAAGGCAGGTAACAATTGGCAATAATTCCTATCCTCTCGAGGAGCCTTTTCTTGTTCTTGCTACGCAAAACCCAATCGAGCAAGAGGGCACCTATCCGCTGCCGGAGGCTCAGGTCGACAGGTTTATGTTAAAAGTGATTATTGATTATCCGACGAAGATTGAGGAGCAGGCTATCATCAGGCAAAATGTGCAGGGTATGCAACAGCCGCGGTTAAATGCTGTAGTATCCACGCACGAAGTCTTAAGTGCGAGGGAGTTAGTAAGGCAGGTTTACATGGACGAAAAAGTGGAGCAATATATTATTGATATCGTTTTTGCCACACGCAATCCTGAGCAGTACAATCTTCCAAAACTTAAGCCGCTGATCTCATTCGGCGGGTCTCCCCGGGCAAGTATTAATCTTGCCCTGGCTTCCAAGGCTTATGCTTATCTTAACAAGCGTGGATATGTAATTCCCGAAGATGTTAGAAATATTTGCAAGGATGTTTTGCGACATCGCGTCGGCCTCACTTATGAAGCAGAAGCCGAAAATATAAACGTTGAAATGATCATAATGGAAATTCTAAAAGTGGTGAACGTCCCGTGAAATAGTTGATGGTTGTTTGTTGGCCGTTGGTAGCGATGTCTGTTGGTGCCGATTTACACTTGCATTATGAAAACATTTAAAGATTTAGAGGCCTGGAAAAAATCAATACAATTAGTTAAAGAAATTTATTCACTTGTGAAGACTTTTCCTAAAGATGAAATATATGGACTCACTTCTCAAATTAAGCGTGCTTCCGTCTCGATACCAGCTAATATAGCTGAAGGTATTGGAAGAAATTACAAGAAAGATACTATTCAACTTTTGCATATTTCAAGAGGGTCTTTGTACGAACTTGAGACTTTATTAGTTATAGCTGAAGTAACAAATATTATTCAAATGCCTCAATTGACTATGATTTCTGATCAAATATCCGAATGCGCAAAAATTTTAAATGGACTAATCTCTTACTATGAAAAATCTGATTTAAAGTAGATTAGTAACCTGGCAACTATCAACAAACAACTGATAATCGCTTCATGTTAACTACAGCCGAAATAGTAAAAAAAGTAAAAGAGCTGGAGATCATCAGCAAGAAGATCACCGCACATCTTTTTACCGGGGAGTATCATTCCGCCTTCAAGGGAAAAGGAATGAGTTTCAGGGAAGTGCGGGAGTACTATCATGGAGACGACGTACGATTTATTGACTGGAATGTAAGCGCACGTTTTTCCCATCCATTCACCAAAGTTTTTGAAGAAGAAAGAGAATTGACCGTTATACTTTTGGTAGACGTTAGCGCCAGTGCCTTATTTGGAACTATTCATCATCGCAAACGGGATTTGATAACCGAAATTGGAGCTGTACTTACTTTCAGCGCAATCAACAACAATGATAAAGTAGGAGTTATATTTTTTAGTGACAAAGTAGAAAAATATATTCCGCCAAAACAAGGCAAAAAGCACGCACTTTATATCGTCAGGGAACTACTGACTGCAGAGCCTAAAAGAACCGGGACAAATCTAAATGAGGCTTTAAATTTCTTTTCAAGATCAAACAGGCAAAAAAGTATCGCGTTCATCATGAGTGATTTTATTGACGAGAAATACGAAGATAAACTTCGCGTGATGGGAAGCCGTCATGATGTAATAGGTCTGAAAATTTATGACAAGATGGACATGACCTTGCCAGACGTTGGAATGTTAAAGGTTGAAGACCTTGAAACGGGTAAGACTCAATGGCTGAACACTTCGGATGCCGTAATGCGGTATAATTATCAACAAAATTTTATTCGTGAAAGTTCAAGATGCAAAGAGATCTTCAAGAAGACCGGATCCGATCTTTTGCATATCCGTACCGATGAAGATTATGTGAAAATTTTGCAGAAGTTTTTCTTAAGACGAAAATAGAACCTGGTTGGACCAAAGTATGTATTATAAAAAAAAATGCCGTTTCGTCTTCGTCGCAGCCTTGATTTTGGCTGCTCAGCATTCAATGGCGCAACTTCCCTCCGTGGTAACATCAGTTAATAAAAACAATATTTTAATTGGTGAGCAAATTCATTTGACGGTTAAAGCATCGATGCCTGATAATACCTATCGTCTCACGTGGTTCAACATCCCCGATAGCTTCGGAAATTTTGTAGTGGTCAGTGAAAAGAAAATAGATTCCTCCTACGCCAATGGGAATTTGCTTTTTAGCCAGCAATTAACTGTCACCAGTTTTGATTCAGGGCGAATGTTAATACCGTCGCTCGTTCTTATCGCGGAACCGCTCGGCGCCGATTCAGTTTTCCGCTTGTTTACGGACTCTATCCCGGTTAATGTTTCTTTCTCCCCTCTTGATAGCGTAAAAACTTTTCATGATATAAAACCAATAATGGACGTCAAAGACCGGTGGCCGTGGTGGGCATGGTTATTAATCGCAATCGGGGGGCTGCTCATTATTGTTTTAGTTTTCTTTCTTTTACGTCACTTTAGGAAGGACAATCAAGATGAAGCAATCCTCGAGGCAAAGCTCAATCCCTTTGATGAAGCAATGCAATCATTAGACAAACTTGAAAAGCATGGGCTTTCCGATAGGCAGGTGGTAAAGGAATATCATGCACAGCTTGCAAACATTTTTAGAAGATATATTTCCCGGAAAGCAAATGTTTTCAAACTGCACTTAACCTCAGGTGAAGTTCTAATGGAGATACATGATTTCGGTATAAAAAAAGAACAACTTTCTGCGTTCGCAAATTGCCTGCGAACAGGTGACGCCGTGAAGTTTGCTAAATTTCTTCCGGCGAACGAGGATAGCAAAGATTGCCTTTTGCAAACGAGGGAAATGATTAAGGAAATAAATAAACAGTTCCATAGAAAAACAGAAGATGCTATTTGATTATTTTAATGATATCATTTTTGCGCAGCCGTATTTTTTCCTGTTGTTTGCACTCATTCCACTTCTTATCTATTGGAAAAGCACGCGGGGAAGAAAGCAAAGTGCGGCCATTCCGGTTTCTACAATAAGAGGCCTGGAAAAATCAGGTTCCTGGAAAAATGCGTTGTATAATCTTCCGTTTATTCTGCGGCTCCTTGCGTTGAGCTGTATCATTATCGCGCTTGCAAGGCCTCAAACAAGGTTTGATGAACAGCAAACGGAAGGAGAAGGCGTGGATATTATTTTGTGTATAGATGTAAGCGGCAGTATGACAGCCCAGGATTTTACGCCCAACCGTCTTGAGGCCGCGAAACAGGTTGCCGAAAATTTTATTGATCAAAGGTTTTCCGACCGCATCGGAATAGTTATTTTTTCCGGCGAAAGTTTTACTCAATGTCCTCTTACTACTGACCATTATGTATTGAAGAGCCAGGTCGCTCAGATACGCAACGGACTCCTTGAAGACGGCACAGCTATTGGTTCGGGACTCGCCACCAGTGTGGATCGGCTGAGAAACAGCAAAGCCAAAAGCAAGGTGGTAATCCTGCTTACAGATGGCGTTAACAATGGAGGCCTTATCGACCCGGCTACTGCAAAGGAAATTGCGAAGTCTTTTAAAGTGAAAGTATATACAATTGGAGTTGGCACAGATGGCTATGCTCCTACGCCTGTGAACACGCCCTTAGGCATTGTAATGCAAAGTGAGAAAGTGGCCATTGATGAAAAGCTGTTGCAAAATATCGCCGATGAAACGGGCGGAAAATACTTTCGGGCAACCGATAATAAAAGTCTTGGCAAAATCTACAATGAGATTGACAGACTGGAAAAATCAAAAGTTGAAATAACAACTTTTCATCGTGTCACGGAGAAGTTCTACCCATTTGTTTTAGGAGCGATGATTTTCCTATTCATCGAGATTCTGCTAAGATACACCGTACTGAAAAAGTTTCCTTAGTAGAATGCACCTGTAAATTGAGTATCTCCTAACTTGCATTAATGACGGGTTATGTTTATAGATCTACAGGCAGTTGGTATGAGGTAAAGGACGCGGAGGGCAAAAATTTCAATGCGAGAATTAAGGGTAAATTCAAGATAGATGGCATCACTTCTACCAATCCGCTGGCTGTCGGTGATGCAGTGGAATTTGATCGCGAAAACAATGAAGAGGATACAGTTATCATCACGGACATCCATGAACGGAACAATTACATTACCAGGCAATCGCCACATAACAAATACCAACATCACATCGTTGCTGCCAACCTTGATCAAAGTCTCCTCTTCGCAACGTTGAAAGATCCCAAGACCTCACGTGGGTTCATTGACAGATTTTTGGTGGCCTCAGAAGCCTATCAGGT
Organism: Chitinophagales bacterium; assembly: GCA_038258515.1. Classification (GTDB taxonomy): domain Bacteria; phylum Bacteroidota; class Bacteroidia; order Chitinophagales; family Chitinophagaceae; genus Ginsengibacter. The sequence continues at coordinate 7,067 of JBBSPT010000032.1, forward strand.
TCCGGCGATCATCGTCTTTAATAAAAATGATCTTTATAAAAAAAAGGAGCTTGAAAAATTAGAACAATATAGGAGAGATTATGAAAGTGCTGGCTACAAGGTTTTGTCCATGAGCCTTGAAAACAGAAGCGGTGTTGATGACATAATCGCTCTGCTGAAGAACCAGACGACCTTGCTTAGCGGCCATTCGGGTGTTGGAAAATCTTCATTTATAAATTTGATCCTGCCCGGTTTTCGCCTGAAAACGCAGGATGTAAGCGGGTGGAGCGGCAAAGGACTTCATACCACTACTTTCGCCGAAATGTTCGATCTCCCGTTTGGCGGAAGAATTATTGATACGCCGGGCCTTCGAGAATTTGCGCTGATGGATATTGAAAAGAAAGAGCTGTCACATTATTTTCCTGAAATGAAACAATTGATAAACGACTGTCGCTTTAATAACTGTATGCATATTGAAGAACCTGGGTGTGCAGTAAAAGAGGCGGTAGAGAATGGTCACATCTCATCGGACAGGTATATCAGCTACCTTACGATTCTGGATTCGATTGATATAAAGGAATGGTGAATTATCCGACGCAGGCGAAGGGGAATCCGTCCTTACAAAAAAAGGAAAGTCAACAGCTTTCCATTAATGCAAATCAACATTGCTTTCGTATTAAAAAGCATTTTTTTCTAAAAATTTTGCAACCTCTATCACGGCGCGATTCTCTTTTGCCATAACTTTTTTGCTATGCGGAAGTATAGATACACCATTAAAAATGTTGTAGTGGAGGGTAAGAAAATGGTTCTTGTATTTGAAATCCCAGTCAAGCGTTTCAGCATCGTCGACCTGGTTAATGAAATCTACATTCAGGCCTTCCGTAAGGATATCGGCAATAGAGTAGAATTTAGAAACACCGCAGTTGTCATCAATGACTGCTTCGGTTCCGCCATAGTTTGTTTTTAGATGATAGCACATAGGAATGGATTTATTTTTATAAAAAGACCGGTTATCTATGAATTAAATTTCTTCGCCTTTTTCGCCGCTTTCATGGCATCCTTGTCTCCGCCCAGAATTTTTTCCGCTCCAACATTTTTTCCATTGGTCGGGCAGCCGTACTTTTCATTTTTCTTAAAAACCGAACATCCTGAAAAAATGCAAAAGCAACAGATCGCAAGAATAAATTTCCTCATAAAAAAGTTTTATATAGAGACATAATATTCGTAACTGTGCTTCTCAATAGATTGTTAAAGGTTCGATATTTTTGAATATTTTTTCTTTTCTAATCTTTAAACCATCCGGCATACATCACATAGTTGTCTGCAATTCGCTTTATTTCTCCGTCGATCAGTTGCTCCGGGATGGTCTTTATTTTCCTGGCCGGAACGCCTGCATAAATGCTGCCGGCCTCAACTGATGTATTCTCTAAAACAACTGCTCCTGCGGCAATTATACAATCGGAACCGATAACTGCATTGTCCATGACGATTGCGCCCATTCCGATCAGCACATTGTCATGGATAACGCATCCATGCACTATTGCATTGTGTCCGATGCTCACATTATTTCCTATAGTTGTGGACGCTTTTTGATAGGTGCAATGAATCACCGCGCCATCCTGGATGTTAACTTTATTCCCCATCCGGATAGAGTTTACATCTCCACGTATGACCGCGTTAAACCATACGCTGCAATTCTCACCCATTACGATATCTCCGGCCAATGTAGCATTTGGGGCGATGTAACAGTTATTTCCCCAAACTGGTGTTATTCCTTTTACTTCTATAATTAAAGGCATAATAGATTCGTTTGTTATCCGGTTCTCTGTAAACAATCCACCGGTGTGCCAGATTTTGGGAGAACTAATTTGACACTAATTTCGTATTAATTTATTAGTTCACCTTTATTATTGCCAATGGATAACAGAACAATTTTTTTAAATCATATCGGGCAAACATCAGCAAAACCTTTAGCCCTGGAAATTATAAAAGCTGACGGGTGCAAATTGTATGATGTGAACAATAAGGAATACCTCGATCTGATCGGCGGTATCAGCGTTTGTAATATCGGGCATAGAAATAAAAAAGTTATCGGAGCTATCAATAAACAGATAAATGACTATCTGCATGTGATGGTGAATGGAGAACTCGTACTATCTCCGCAAACAACTTATGCGAAATTGCTTGTGGAAAACTTGCCGTCTTCTCTTGGCGCTGTTTTTTTTACCGCGTCGGGAACTGAGGCTACGGAGGGTGCTATGAAACTTGCAAAACGCTATACGGGAAGAACAGAAATTGCGGCCTTTAAAAATAGCTACCATGGCAGTACACAAGGTTCCCTAAGCGCAATGGGTAGCGAATATTGGCGCAATGCATTTCGTCCCTTGCTTCCTGGAATTGTTCATCTTGATTTTAATTCTTTTGAAAGCCTGGCGGAGATTTCTGAAGAGACGGCATGTGTTATAGCAGAAACGATACAGGCTGAAGCCGGAGTGATTGCTCCTGAAAAATCGTGGATACAGGCTTTGAGAAAACGGTGTGACGAAACTGGTACTCTACTCGTACTTGATGAGATACAATGTGGGTTTGGTAGAAACGGAACTTTATGGGCATTTGAACAATTTGGTATCGTGCCGGATATTTTACTGCTTGGAAAAGCACTTGGAGGAGGAATGCCTTTGGGGGCATTTATCGCAAATAAAAAGGTAATGGACAGTTTCACAACTAACCCTGTGCTTGGCCACATAAACACCTTCGGCGGTCATCCTGTTTGTTGCGCTGCAGGCCATGCGGCAATGAAAGTTTTGTTGGATGAAAAAATTCTAGAAAATGTTTTTTCAAAGGAAGCTCTCTTTAAAAAATATCTAACTCATTCGAAAATAAAGTCGGTAAGAAGTCTTGGGTTAATGATTGCGCTTGAATTCGAAAGCTTCGAAGAGAATAAAAAGGTTATCGATTTCTTAATTGAGAATGGCATATTTACCGACTGGTTTTTGTTTGCGCCTGAGTGCCTTCGAATTGTTCCACCACTTATCATTTCAGAGGAAGAAATTTTGCACGCCTGCAAGGTTATAAACCGCGCTACCACCGGCTAAGCAACAAGGGGTTTTCACCTGTAATAATTTCTGTGTTTTCTTGCTTTAATAGAATTCAATAGAAATTATCTTATAATCTTTTGAAAAATAGTCTTTAAGTCTTGTGTAAAGATCCGATCTCTGATCTGTCGGATAATTTTACAAGCCCCCTTTCCCCTATTACGCCTTTCTACGCAGGCAAGGTTAGTTGATTGAGAATTATGCACCGGGGAAAATTGGATTCCGACACCATTTTAAAATTCCTTCAGGGCACTGGCTAAATCGATAACTATACAAAGGATTTAATTGAGGTTAAGTAAGGACTGAAGGATCATCTTCTTTTCCACTTTTCCGGCCTTGCTTGAAATTCGCCTATAAAAAGTGGATGACGCAATAGTAGTAAGTAAATACCGCTTGGTGTTTCGTCAAGTTCCAGTTAAATTTGAAATTAATTACACGATGTATTTTTCACCCAAAGAACGCAATCATGAAAAAGAAAACTTTACTCTCTGTTGCCGCAGTTTTAGTAACTATTTTCCTCACTTCAAATGTCTATGCAAAAACCTGGCGGGTAAATAATAAATCCAACTATGATGGAAGCGCTTTATTCGGAGACAATTATGGAGGTACGGCTGGCTTTCCTGTTTTTAAAGAACTTCAGCAGGCACATGATTTTGGATCTGTCCAAAGCGGGGATACTATTCAAGTGGAGGCCTCTCTTGATCCCTATGCTCCGGCAAGTCTCGCGAAGCAACTAACAATAGTAGGCGAAGGTTTTTTCCTTTCCGAAAATGTTAACGTATCAATATCCGGAATTGATTCGAAAATTTACAGGATAGATTTCCAACCAGGGGCTGAATTTTCAAAGGTGATGGGAATGACATTTTTTGGCACTGGCTATGCAGTCGGCTATCCTTACATCAATACGGATAATATTACAATTAGCCGCTGCTGGATACAACAGGGTGTTTTTATTGGGTCAGGTGTTTCGACAGCGAATGTTGTAGATAATTTTTTTCCCGCCACTGGGGTAACAAATGCAATAACTGGTGGAGGTTACGGATATATCCCACCCACAGATCTGATATTTAATAATAATATTTGCCAAAAAACTCTTTTATGGTCAACTGACATTAATACTCCCTGGGAAATTCTGCAGTGCAACAACAACGTTTTTGACGGCCCTCCAAATACCCAGAATCTTCAATTCCTGACGTCAGATTTCAAGAATAATATCTTGAAATCCGTCAATGCCGGAGTGAACATTAATAACGGCACTAATACAAATCTGGAATACAATGTGGGGACGCTTGCAACACAATTCGGTACGGCAAACAACAACCTTGTTGTCCCTGACATGACAACTATCTTTGTTGGTCCATCCGGACAGTCCACTGATGGTAAATATCAATTAAAACCGGGATCTCCGGCAAGTGGCAATGGATCGGACGGCACCGACCGGGGTGCTTTCGGTGGAGCCGTTGTTTCGAAACATTATACCCTTTCCGGGCTTGCCCCAATTCCTGTGATCTACGAGGTGTCCACACCAGGGCCAACTTCTACAGATCTTCCCGTAACCATTAAGGCAAGAACCATAAAATAATTTTTTATGAAAAACTTTATTTTATTTTTCGCTTGTATATGCTGGAGTTGTGGTTTGCTGGCTCAGAACATTGTTCAACTTGAGTATGCGATAGATAACGATGCCGGCATCGGCCAAAATAATCTGGTTAATGTCAATCCATCTTCTGACGGAACATTCTCTTTCAATGCGGACGTTTCTTCCGTTTCTCCCGGCTATCATAAATTGTATGTTCGTACAAAAGATGAAAATGGGGCCTGGAGTTTTACCGGAAGAAGAAATCTCGAAATTTTTGTTCCTTCTTCGAAGATCAACATAGTATCGGGTGAATATTTTATCGATTCTGATCCTGGCTATGGCAATGGGAATTCCTTTAACATTACTACGCCCGATTCAATAATATTAGAAAACTTTTCCGCCGTTGCATCGTCTCTGCCTGAAGGATATCATAAGCTTTACGGAAGAGTATTGGATGACAAAGGAAAATGGGGTTTTACCTTCCGCCGAAATATGGAAGTTTATAAAAATTCATCAACAATCGTCAGAAATGCGGAATATTTTTTCAAAACTGATTTGAGTTTTGGAGACTGTAATCCGGTAGTCTTTTCCAACCCTTCGTCAGATGGAACCTTCAGCTTTTCCATCCCGCTCAATCAGCTCCCCGCTGACGCCGACACATTATTTGTAAGAGTACAAGATGACATAAACAATTCCTGGTCGTTTACCCAAATATTGAACACTGGTCTTTCAAGCCCTGTGCCACTGACCCTATTAGATTTTTCCGCCAATAGAGTTAACTACATAGTTGATCTGAAATGGCAAACCGCGAACGAAATAAACACGGCATATTTTAGTGTGCAGCGCAGCACGGATGCCTTACACTTTAATACGATTGGTAAAGTGGCGGCCAACAACCGCAGTGGAATTAATGACTATAGTTACGCTGATAATACTGGTGGTGTGATGGCAGATTATATATATTACAGGCTACAGCAGACAGATATAGATGGTAGGTCATTCTTTAGTAAAATCGTGTCTGTGAATATTGAGCATGGGCAACCAACCTTGAATATTTATCCAAACCCTGCAAAAAATTATATCACCATCTTTTCCGCCTCACCCTCCGAATTAAATAGTGCCTTTCTGACCGTTTCAGATATGACTGGCAGAATTGTAATAAGACAACGACTAAAAACAACGGAAAGACAAAAAGTAAATATTTCCCTGCTGCTAAAAGGAATTTATACAATACGGATAAATAGACCTGGAAGTGCAGAGACGAGGAAGCTTATTGTAGAATAGGGAATCTAAGACCGGTATAGTTTTTTGGAGGATGCCAAATATGATGTAAAGCTGGTTGTTCCAAAGGTAGGTTTCAAACGGCTTTACACTTCGCGCTTTTTCCTGCATTGTTCAACTCTCTTTATGATTCCAAA
>JBBSPT010000033.1:0-13108 GCA_038258515.1 Chitinophagales bacterium
ATGCATCGTCCGAACTAAATGGTATAAAGAGATACACCTGCTTATCAGTTGCAGTATCGTTCGATATGGGTTTAAACACTCCGACATTCTTAACTCCGAACCGGTGCAAAGCTGGTAGCAGCGCGTCTTTTAAGTAACCATCGACTCTGGAAAGCTGTTCCTGGCTTTTCAGATGATAAACTTTTATTTGGTAGAAATCGGGTTTGACCGGACGAGCATTTGTAGCCAATGTGAAAGAAATTAATGCAATAAGTAGATTGAAAATTTTTTTCATAAGAAGTTGTTTATATCATGGTTTTCGGGTTGAAAAATTTCTATTAATAAATCACTAAACCTTTTCAAGATTATTTTTTATGTAATTATAACTTTTTGTGATGCTGTCAAAAGGCGAACCCGGAGTCTTGTCTTGCTCTACAAAGAAATATTCGAGACCTGCTTTATTTCGCTCAGCGAATATTTTTTTGAAATCAATTACTCCACTGCCAACTTCTGTAAAATCTTTTTTATCTGTGTCGTCCATGTCTTTTATATGCCACAATGGGAATCTGCCCGGATGTTCATTGATTAATACTATCGGATCACGCCCTGCCTTAGAAATCCAATAAATATCCATCTCCATTTTTACAAGATCCTTATCTGTTGCCAGCAAGATGTCATAAGGATATTGATCTCCCTGTTGTATGAATTCAAAATCATGATTGTGATAACACAGTTGAATACCGGATTTTTTGCATCTCTCCCCCGCTTTATTTAACTGGTCGGCCACTTTTTTAAAATGATCGAGATCGCCTCTCTCCTGGTCAGAAAGGTAGGCGCAAACCATATATTTTAGTCCAGCGGCGGAAGCATCGTCAACTGCTCTGTCCCAGTCGTGAAGCATCGTACCTTTTTGCATCTCTCCGTTAGGTTCTTCTTCACCAAGCCTGTAGTGGCCACTAATTCCCGCGAGTCCATTTTCCTTCAACGCAGCCGCAAATTCCGACGGAGACATCCCGTAAAATTTTTCAGAACCGGTGTAGGTGGCAGTCTCAACCGAGTTATATCCTACCTGCGCAACTTTGGCCAACGTTCCCCGGGGATCTTTTGCCATAGCGTCTCTTACGGTGTACAATTGTAAACCTATGTAGGAAGTTTTTGATTTACAACCTGGGGATCCTAAAAATAATAAGCCACCGGAAAGTACAGTTGATGTTTTCAAAAAATCGCGCCTGGATACCATAAAAAAAATTTAGAGTTTAAAACAAATGCAGTATGATTTATTTATCGTGAAGGTAAAGAAGAATGTAATTATCATTTTATTTTTTTGGATCGCAATTCTCTTTTCCTGAAAAAGTAATTCTTCTCAATCTTCCTTAGTCAATCCATCGATTCGCTTTATCAGTTCGATGCAGGCCCTGCTATTGTGATAGGGACACTTCCAAAGCCCAACCTTATCTTCATTCATCACTTCATAATTTTCATCTACACCCCAAAACCATTCTCCTTTTTTCTTATCGAGAATATGATCTTTCACAAACTTCCAGCTCCTGATTGATTTGTCGAGAAAAGATTTGTTACCGGAAATTTGCCAGGCGTTGAAGAATCCTATCATCGCCTCTGACTGTGGCCACCAGTGCTTCTCCTTCGTGAGATGTTGATTCGCTTTGTAATATTCATACCAAAGTCCGCCATCGCCGTCAAGACCTTCTGCTGCTGATTTTGCCATAGCGACTGAAACTCTTTTAACTTTTTCCAACAATTCGTAGTCTGAAATAATTTCGGCGGCCTCCTGTATGAGCCACGCGGCTTCTATGTCGTGCCCATAAGAAAATGTGTCGCCATGAGAATTCCATTTTTCATCAAAAAACAACTTTAGGTGATAGGTTCTCCTATCAATAATATGAGCAAGAAAAATCTCAATGAGCTCAACTATTCTTTTCTTTAGCTGTTCATCCGGCCAGATCAAAAATAAATTCGCAAATCCTTCCAGGATATGCAGATGGGTGTTCATGGATTTTTTTTCATTTCGATCTTTTTCACTCAGCCTAAAATCCTCCATTGGCTTCCACCGCCTGGAAAGAGCCTCGATGTAACCACCGTTCTCATCGTCATAACTATATTCTATAATCGATCGGTATAGTTCGATAGCCAGAGACATTGCTTCTTCACTGTCACTACATTTTACGTACTCGGCGAGACCATAAATTGCAAACGAAATTGCATAAAAGTGTTTCTTCTGATCGAGCGGATTTCCCTGGTGATCGACAGTCCAAAATACACCGCCGAATTCTTTGTCAAAAAATTTATCGCGAATGTAGTTGTATGCTCTTTCGGCAGTGGTAAGATAAGCCGCCTTCTGTGAGAGATCATAACCCGAAGAAAATGACCATAGAATTCTGCTGTTCAGAACTGAGCCCTTCGGTGCTCCCGGATATGCAGTATTTGCATTGTCTATTTTCCCGTAAAAACCGCCTCCACTTTCATCCACTGCTTCTTCTATCCAGAAGTGAAGAATGTTATCCAACTCCAACTGTAACTCACTTCTGTAAGTAGTAAGTGATTCAACCAGCAAAGAAGGAATAGACATTTGGCTTTTGAAATTAATGTGCTGAGGTCTTTGAAAAAACAGTGCCCTCATTGTGTTTTGTTGCATAGGCTCTATTAGCATTGATTAGATGCAACAACCGATTGACGGATTCATGAGAGTTGAATTTATCTTCCGGAGTATTTATCACATAATCGAGAAGTTTGCTGATCGAAGAAGTTGCTACGTGCATTTGCATATCTGAAGATGCATAATAAATATAGACCGTGCCGTTATCATCGGCAATCCATCCGTTGGAAAATAAAACATTCGATACATCACCTGTCCTTTCCTCACCTTCGGGCGCCATGAAATATCCTGCAGGCTTGTGAATGACTTTTGTAACATCATTCAAATCTGTCATAAACATGTAGAGAACATAGCGCAATCCGGCAGCGGTATTTCTAACGCCATGTGCTAACTGAAGCCATCCCTTAGCGGTTCGAATCGGTGCGGGGCCCAATCCATTTTTCGCTTCATAGATTGTGTGGTAGATCTTCCTGTCGATAATAACTTCCTTTTCAATCTCGGCATGTTCAATGTTTTCACACATACCAAAACCAATACCACCGCCTGACCCGGCCTCTATAAAGCTGTCCTGTGGTCGAGTGTAAAAAGCATATTTATTTCCTACAAACTCTGGGTGCAGCACAACATTGCGTTGCTGAAGAGAGGAGCTTTTGAGATCGGCAAGTCTCTGCCAACTTTCAAGGTCTTTCGTTCGCACAATCCCACATTGGGCTATTGCGGCGGACTGGTCTCCTTCAGGCGCATCAGGATCTCTTCTTTCTGTGCAAAATAAACCATAGATCCATCCGTCTTCATGCTGCACCAGCCGCATGTCATACACATTCACATCTACTTCATCGGTTTGAGGTAAAGCAATGGGATGATCCCGGAACCGGAAACCATCAATACCGTTGTCACTTTCTGCGATTGCAAAAAAAGATTTCCGGTCAGCGCCTTCGACCCTTACCACTAAAACATATTTATCCCTGTATTTGATTGCACCCGCATTGAATGTTGCGTTGATGCCAAACCGTTCAAGCAAAAATGGATTGGTTTGCGGGTTCAAATCGAAACGCCATTCCAGCGGCGCATGCCCGGCGGTGATCAGGGGATTTTTATATCGGCTAAAAATTCCATTCATTGATTCGATCTTCACATTTCTTTTTTCTACCAACTGGTAGTAAGAATTTTGAAGGAACCGAAATCTTTCTTTGAAATATCTTTCCATAAAATATTTGTTTTTTTCTGTTGGGGGACTTCAGACTGTTAATCTTCGAGTTTATTCCACCATGTTTTCTTTAGTATAAAAATGATCACGAGCAATATGAGCACAGTGATTAATAATGGCAGCTTCATCCATAAAACGAGGTACATTGGCAAAATTGTGAGACAAGATTGCCCAATGATTCCAAGTACCACGTTGAACATGTCCAGCTTGAATCGTTTGTTTGGCACAAACGTCGCATCATCTGCAACAACGAGATCATGGATCGGTTTCCAAAAACCCCAGGGTCTTACTTGCTTATAAAAAGATTTCAATACTTCAATATCAGTTGACGGAGCAAGATAAGTACCGGCAATACACCCAATGATTGAAATCAAAAACAGCAAGGGCCAATTGTAAAGTGGAAGTCCTGTGAATATAAAAGGGAAGACAAGCGCAGCAGCGATACCTGCACACATTCCCCAGAAAAATCCATTTGCGTTAAACCGCCACCAATACCATTTGAACATGTTCGCAGCAATATATCCACCATATAACGCCCCTACAATCCATTGCAATACGGAGTTCACGTCCTTAGCAAAAAATCCAAGAATTATTCCAAGGGCTGCGACAAAAATCCCTACCAGATAATTGACCCAAATTATTCTTTTGTTGGGCGCCGTAGGATTGATATACTTAAGATAAATATCATTCACTATGTATGCCTGCGCTGCATTCAGTGTTCCTGAGAAGGTACCCATAAAAGCGCCCAGCAAGCCGGTAAGCACAATGCCAAGGATACCTACCGGAAGAAAATTATTAATGGCTCCTGGCAGTATTCTTTCAAAGTCCGTCCCTCCACCAGGCACGGAAAGATCGAGTTCGTTATAATAAAGCACCGCAAGAACTGTAAGGCCGATGATCATCGTATAACGGACAGGCAGTAAAACAATAGAAACAAAACCTGTCATCTTTGAGGCTTCTTTGGGAGAGCGGGTAGACAGCACTTTCTGCATATCATAATTAGGCGCGGGACCAGCAAGACTTGCAAACACTCCCTTAAACAACATCATCATAAAAAAAATACCAAACAATCCAAAATTATCATCAGAGATTTTTTGCACTGCAGCCGGTAAGATATGGCTCCAGTCAAGGCTCAGGTCCAGTCCAAAAAAAGGATGGTTCCAGCCGGCCGGCACATGCAGCCGCTGTCCGTTCAAGTGAGAGACCGCGATCAACCCAATCGCTGCACAACCAATTGTCATGATGATATACTTTATGAGGTCGCCTATAACGATACTGTGCATACCGCCCAAAATAGAATAGAACATTGCAAAAAGCGTGAAGACTATCCCATAAAAATGAGCAACATACTGAGCCCCCACGTGAAATGGAACGTAGGGCTGAACGATGTTCCAGGGAACGAATATTTCGATAAATTTTCCAAGTCCCACAAAGCCATAGGCGAGAAAGCCGAGACACCCGATCAATGCAAAAACCACCACGATATTGTGAGAAGATTTCACTCCTTTTCCTGACAGTCCAAATCTTGTCGCGAGCCATTCCGCACCAGTGTCAGCATTGGAACGCCGCAACCATTTGGCCAGGAACATCATGTTGAATACCTGGTTAAAAACCGGCCAGAGCCAGGGTATCCAAATGCTTTTAAATCCATAAACAAAACAGAGAGAAACCATCCACATAGTGCCGCTTATGTCAAACATATCTGCAGCATCACTCAATCCCAGGAGATACCACGGAAGCTTTTTACCTCCTAATAAATAGCTTTCCTTATTGAGCCTTGCCTTCTTCCGGTAGTACCAGCCAATCATGAGCATGGATGCGAGGTATAGAAAAACAATAGCTATATCAACGAATTGTAATTTCATCTATAGATGTTCTCTTTTCTCAAATCATTTAAGAATAGAATCCCCGGTTCGCGGAAAAATTTCAAAAAGTCTTTCGCCGACTGTTGGCCAGGAAACGGCACATAATATTCCATTTCCCCAGATGATTTCCCACCTGCATTCCTCCATGCAAGTGCATAAGATATTTTATGAGCCTGGAGCGCTTTAAAAAATACTGTCGTCCACCATTCGCTCTCGGGGACTCTCCCAAAGCCAAACTCCGTTAGTGCCGGAATTTTATTCTTTTCATCAGCAATTTCTTCAAGAAACCCTAACATTCTATCCGTATCTTTTATAAAGCTGGCATTCCCGCTATCACCTCCTTTCCTTTGGTAAATGTCAAAGCCGATAACGTCTGCCCATTCGTCGCCCGGATATTTTAAAAGATATTCATCTTTGGAATTAAAGCGGTCAGTGTTGTAAGCATAAAGTAATTGGTGAATATTTTTAGTGTCCCGCAGGTATGAGATGGTGAAATGCCAAAGTTGTGTGAATTCTTCCGGAGTGCAATGATCTTTTCCCCACCAAAACCAGTTGCCATTTAATTCATGAAAGGGCCGAAAAATGATCGGAATAGGTTCGCCAATTCTCCCTTTCAAATCCAAAATAAAATTTGCGACTTTGTCGAGCCAACTTTTGTACAGATCATGTTTTTGCCCACCCGGTAAAATAGAGGCAACAGTTCCAGGAGCTGGATCCCATGCGGATTTCCCGGTTAGTGGATTATTTAAATGCCAGCTTAACGTAACTACTCCATTGCTGTCATAGACATCACGGATGTACTGTTTCATTTTGTCGAAAGGGACGCTGTCCAAATTCACGGCCTGATCAATCTCAATCCGACCCAGCTCAAATCCGAATACTGCGGGAAAACTACCTGTCACTTCCTTTACATCACTCCTGCCTTTAATGTACTTCCATCCAACCCCATAGGCAAGATCGTCCTGATGTCCAAACATTATTCCTTTCAGAAGCAGCTTTTTCAAATTACGATATAATGCGACTGTCTCCTTTGAGGCATGCCTATCAGCGGGCAACTCATTTTGCAGCGAAACGTTCGCCGGGTTTGAAAGAGCATTGAAATATACGTTTGATGGAGAAGCAGTGAAGCCGGATAAATTGGCAGGGCCTTGCAATTGGAGTCTTCGATCGTTCCACTTATCAGAACGATGCAGTTCTTCGCTTACTCCTGATTGCCTGTTTGCGACAAAATTAACTAATGAAAATTGGGCGTCAGCGAAGGGTGTGTAGCAAAACAGAAGCGTCAAAAACAAATATATTGACTTCATAAATTATAAATAAAAAATATGTCAGCGCACCTTTTTACGACGGCGGTCGTGAGAAAAAAATTGAGCAGTCGGGACAAAAGCGAACCTCCCACAGTTGTCTCTGAATCCTGGTGAAATATCTTACTGCTAAAATTATTGCTATTTATAACTGTTCACCGATACTTATTTATCTATTAATTATATTTTATTAATTTGCTTATCAGTCCGGCGCGGAAAGCTTAACATGCCAGGGGTCAATTTATCCTCTTCCAAAACATTCCGGATAGTACTTTGTTACAGGATAATTAATTTTTCGAATAAAGGACGACCTATGTCAACGAAAATTTTACGCGAAATAACTCCGCTCACCAAGAGCGATTGCTTTTCCCTTTTTTCAAGAAGCAAAAGAAAATTTGACTTTCCGCTGCACTTTCACGATGAGTTTGAACTAAATTTTATTATTAATGCAAGCGGTGCTAAAAGAATTATCGGGGATCATGTCGAAGAAATTAGCGATGTAGAATTAGTGTTGATAGGGCCCAATCTGCAACATGGATGGTTTAACCATAACTTCCAGGGGAAATTAATAAAAGAAATTACAGTACAGTTTCACCGCGATCTTTTTGATGACCGGTTTTTGCAACGAAATCAAATGAGTTTCATCAGAAATTTGTTCCAACGTTCATCAAAGGGTGTCTTGTTTTCCAACTCGACGGCTTTAGCCATCATGCCACGAATTAAACAACTAACACAAAAGCAAAATTTTGATTCGGTCCTTGAACTATTGTCAATCCTCCATGACCTTTCTATTTCAAGAGATATCAGAACGCTGTCAGACACTTCCTCCGACACCAGTATGCCATCATACAATAGTAGAAGGATCGAAAGAATCATGATTTACGTGAACAACAATTTCAGGCAAAATATTACTTTAAGCACTGCTGCAAAAATTGCGGGGATGACTGAAGTTTCGTTGAGCCGGTTTTTTAAATTGAGAACCGGTAAAACATTTGTTGATACGCTGAACGAGGTGAGGCTGGGTCACGCTTCACGAATGCTGATTGATACGACTGAAAGCATCAGCGAAATTGCCTATAAATGCGGATTCAATAATATTTCCAACTTTAATAGAATTTTTAAAAAGAAAAAAGACAGCACTCCCAAGGAATACCGGCGCTCCTATACATCGGTCGGTGTCCGCACATTTGTCTGAACATTTGCGCAGTAATTTTCTGTTTCAAAAGGTATTTTTGCCAACTTTCTCCCAAGGCTGCTCCACGTACTATTACCCTTTAAAAAGTGATTTTGCGCTTTCTTTGCGATGCCAAGCAAAAGATATAAACATGGACAATTTCCACAGTTCAGTAACGTTTTTAACTCCATGTCAGTGATAAATTGATTATTCTGTTCTGATGATTTTCGAGTGCGTTCCGATTCCATTGATCCGTTTATAATCCAAAAATGAAAAGCCGTCCGATGAAACGCAAGAAAGAAAAAACCACCATCCTGTTTGTAAATAAACATGCGCAAGGCATAAAACCAGTACAAGTTTCAAGCAGTCTTATTTTGCATTGGAGAAAATATTTGACACTGATATCACTTGTATTTTTAGCCCTGATCGGCACAATCGTCTATTTGACGTCAGACAATCTTCAACACAATAAGATACAGTCGTTGCTTTCAAAGAAAATCCGTTCAATGCACATGGCAATTGCAAAAGTTGATACGAACGCCATCAGGCAAAAGTTTACAAAAATTGACGACGATCTTTCCACAATCACAAAGTTTTTAAAAGCGAGGGGTATACAAACAAGTTTTAAGGGACCCCAGGGCGGGGAAGCCGATGATGACATTTTATCGGCCGAAGAGATCGGCGACTTTTATGGCAATTACTTAGATAAAGTTATTTACAATATATCATATACACCGTTGGGATTGCCATTCCACGGTGCCATTACATCTTCCTTTGGTCACCGGGAAAATCCGTTCGGAGGTGCCAACATTGAAACTCACAAGGGACTTGACATTAAGGGCCCTTACGGAGCCGCGGTAAAATCGATGGCTAAGGGGAAGGTCGTGTTTGCCGGACCCCGGGGCGGTTTTGGAAATTGCATCATTCTAAGACATGGAAATGGTTTTGAAACACTATATGGCCATTTATCAAAAATTAACGTAAGTTTGGGTGACAAAATTGAAATAGGGCAGCAGATCGGAAACATTGGATCGACAGGCAGATCAACGGGACCACATCTGCACTACGAAGTGCACAGGAACGGAGACAAAATTAATCCTCAATCATTTTTAACTCTCAACTAATTATGTTTAAGAAAAACGGCAAACAGGAATCAGTGGAAATTGATAAGCAGGAAATTTCCACTATCATCGGTGAGGGCTACATTTTCAAAGGTGATGTACAAGGCTCAACTGTCATCCGCATCGAGGGAAAGATTGTGGGCAATGTAAATGTGACTGCAGGAGTGATTTTAGGTGAAAAAGGAGAAGTGGAAGGAGATATTATTACCGACTCAGGAATTATTTACGGTAAAGTAAATGGCAATGTAAAAGCGTCGCAGCTCGAAATAAAAAAGACCGGCCAGGTGAACGGCGACATCACAACCGATACCATCGAAATCGAAATGGGGGCTCAGTACAATGGCACTTTAAATATGAACCGCCCAAAACCTGTGATGATGGAAAAATCAGATAATCTGAATAAACCTTCTTACGGAAACGCTGTTAATCAGTAGCATTTTCCAGGGATTCCCTTGTTACAATTCATTAGATTTCACTGCCTTCATCTTTGGCACCAGGAAGTGCATCAGCATCCATGCTATCAAATAGGCAAAGCCGCAGATGAAGAACATGATGTAGTATCCTGTCTCAATTTTTCCAAGCGCATCATATTTATCAAATAGCGAGCCCGCAAACCACGCGAATATGATGCCTCCGATAGCGCCCATCATTCCCCCTATTCCGGTTACTGAGGCCACGATTCTTTTCGGAAACATGTCTGACACCGTAGTGAAAATATTGGCGCTCCATGCCTGATGTGCGGAAGCGGCAAGCCCGATTATCAGAACCGCCAGCCACATATTTGAGTTTCCAAGTAATTGTGCAAATACAACCGGAATTACAAAAAACGAGTAGATAAGCATCGAAGTCTTCCTGGCACGAAAAACCGGCCAGCCCCGTTTTGTGAAATACAGAGGTAGCCAGCCACCGAATACGCTTCCAAAAGTTGAAAGCGTGTACACGAGCGCAACCGGGATCGCAATGTCTGTTCCCGTCAGTTTATATTGATCGTTAAGAAATGCAGGAAGCCAAAACAGGTAGAACCACCAAACCGGGTCCGTCAAAAACTTTCCCACCACAAACGCCCATGTTTGCCGGAAGGTGAGCAATTTAAGCCAGGAAGTTTTTGGCGCCTTTTCTAAAAGTTCAGCTTCTTCGTCAATGTCGCTGTTGATGTACTCAAATTCCGCTTTAGAAAGTCGTTTATTTTTCGCAGGAATTTCATAAACTTTCATCCAAAGAATAAGCCAGATGACACCAATAGCTCCCGTGATGATAAAAGCCCATTTCCATCCGGCAGTTTCTGCAATCCAGGGAACAGTGAGTGGTGCAATAATTGCCCCAACGTTAGTGCCGGAATTGAAAATGCCGGTTGCATAGGCCCTTTCTTTTTTTGGAAACCATTCACTGGTGGTTTTTATTGCCGCGGGAAAATTTCCAGCCTCGCTAACGCCAAGGGCTGCCCTCGCAACTGCAAATCCCAAAGTACTGTTTGCAAATGCATGTCCTATCGCTGCAATGCTCCAGGCAAGGGTTGCCAGGAAATATCCAAGCTTGGTGCCTGCCCAATCAATGAACCTTCCGACAAAAAGCATCCCGACAGCGTAGGATAGCTGGAATGCAATGACAATGTCCGCATAGTCACTTTCCTTCCAATTGAATTCTTTTTCAAGATAAGGCTTCAAAAGGCTAATGACAGAACGGTCCAGGTAATTGATTGTCGTGGCGAAAAAAATCAATGCGCAAATTGTCCACCTGTACCTACCGATAGTTTGTTGCATTTGGAATCTTTAAAAAAATACCCGGCTGTTAAAAATCATTACCTGAGCGAACTGATGATTTTCATTACATCTTTCGTCCGTGACTCAATGGTTGCATAATCCTTTTCGGCGAGAAGTTCTTTACTCACTAATTTACTACCCATGCCCACAGCACATACACCAGCCTTGAACCATCCTCCGATATTTTCTTTATCTAAATCCACCCCACCGGTAGGCATAAACAGCAGGTCCGGAAAAAGCGCTTTGATCGAACTCATAAATTCGGGTCCCAAAATATTTCCGGGAAAAAGTTTGATCATTTTCGCGCCCATGTTTTCAGCCCGGATAATTTCAGAAGGAGTCATACAACCGGGCACCCAAAGCATTTCTTTTTTATCCGCAACCTCCGCGACCTCTTCCACCAGACCCGGACAAATAATATAATCTGCTCCGGCGTCAATAAAACTTTCGGCAGCATATCGATTTTTTATCGTACCGATGCCGAGATACATATCACTAAACTCAGCATCACGAACTTCACGCATTTTTTTAAAATTTTGCAAAGCCGCATCTCCGCGATTCGTATACTCAACAGCTCTGATGCCGGCTCTGTGGAGCGCTTTGAGCACCTCAATGCTGACTTCAACGTCTTTAAAAAAATAAAGTGGAAGAATTCCCTGTGAAGGAATTAATTCTAATAAAATTTGTTTTGTCTGCATGATTTTCTTTTTAGGTGAACAATGTTATTCGAATTAGGCCAGTAAGCAATAAATATCCAGATAATTTATTCCAACCACATTTTTAAGGAAATATTTATAGGAAATGTTGTTGCTTCGAAAAATATGAAAGAAATTCGAGGTTCTTGTAAAGAAATTTTAATTCACTCCCAAAAAGTAAAGATCATGACAAAAAAAGTTGTAACACTTGGTGAAATAATGCTTAGGCTATCGACTCCTGATTTCAAACGATTTGTACAGGCCGACAGTTTTGATATCACTTACGGGGGCGGCGAGGCGAATGTCGCAGCAGCTCTTTGCAATTATGGATTGCATGGCACATTCGTATCAAAAATCCCTGACAATCCGATTGGTCAGGCGGCGATCAATCATCTCAGGAGGTATGGGGTTGACACACAATTTGTTGCCCGTGGTGGTAAAAGATTAGGAATTTATTTTTTGGAAACAGGCGCTGCGATGCGTGCTTCACAGGTTGTTTATGACCGCGCTGAAGCATCTATTTCAGAAGCGGAAATTTCAGATTTTGATTTTGATAAAATATTTGATGGTGCGGCATGGTTTCATACAACCGGCATCACTCCGGCGCTGAGCGATAAAGCCGCAGCTCTCACTGAAGCAGCGTTAAAAGCAGCGAAGGACAAAGGAATTACAACAAGTATTGACCTTAACTACCGCAAAAAATTATGGAGTAAAGAGAAAGCAAAAGAGGTCATGACGAAACTCTGCCAATATGTAGATGTATGCATAGGAAATGAGGAAGATGCAGAGACAACATTGGGTTTCAAAAGCAAGGGCACTGATGTGACGAAAGGAGAATTAAACCTTGACGGTTACAAAGATGTGTTTCAGCAAATGAAAGAAAAATTCAACTTCAAGTTTATCGCATCCACGCTGAGAGAGAGTCACAGCGCATCTGATAATGGCTGGAGTGCATTGGTATATGATGGAAACGAATTCTATCATTCAAGACAATTCGACGTTAGAATTGTTGATCGTGTCGGAAGCGGCGATTCATTTGCCAGTGGTTTTATTTTTGGGCTTGTCACAGGAATGGAAATGAAGGATGCCGCTGAGTTTGGTGTTGCAGCGTCGGCGTTAAAGCATACGATTCCCGGGGACATGAATCATGCTACGCTCAATGAAGTAAAAGGACTGATGAAAGGAGATGCCAGCGGAAGAGTGCAACGTTAACAAGAAACAGAATTGGATTTGACAATGATCAAAAATTAAATTATTATTTATACTTCATAAGAGTGAAATGTATGTTTTAGTCTACGTTTCGTTCCGCTTTGATAATTTTATTTTTCAACTTTACCGTCCGGCTATTAAGAAATAATATCTAAATTTGGTGATATAGTTACCTGATTG
>JBBSPT010000034.1:0-13088 GCA_038258515.1 Chitinophagales bacterium
CGCAATCTCTTCAATCGTATCGGGAAATTTTGCCAGTTCAGCGCTGTCGTAGGCCGGTTGAAATACATAAACTCCCTGGCTTTCGTCAAGCATATAAGCAAAGTTCTGAAAGGTAAATGCGGTCCCTCCACCCCCGCAAACGATGTAGAGTGGCAACCCATTGGTACCAATCTTTAATGGTACGAGTGAATTTGTATACCCAACTTTTTCATCGCAGGCATCAGATGTAACCCGGGATTTCTGTTCAGTTTTTTCCTGAAGAAGATTGTCAAGATGTTGGGATAACTCCCTTGCATTCGGGAACACAAAAAAGCATTTTATGTCCAGGTCAAGATTGAATTCCTTCCGGATAGCGTTGATAATTCTTACGGCCTGGATGGAACTGCCCCCGATTCTAAAAAAGTTATCATGAACATTTATTGTTTCAATTTGCAGTAGTTCTTCTATTAAACATACCAGTTTCTCCTCAGTCGGCGAGGAAGGCTTTGCAATTTCCGGGTTCTTCAAATGAGGATGAATTCTGTCCCGTAATGCAATTCTGTCAATAGACCCCTGAGAATTCAAAGGAAAACTTTGCAGGATAACCAAGGATTGAGGCATCATATGGACGGGTATTGCCTCCGCGAGTGCATCATGAATAAATTTCTCATCAATTGGCCCGCTGGGAACAATATAGGCCACCAATTTTCTTTCCCCTGCTATGTCTTCCTGCTCCATGACCGCCACCTCCTTCACCAGGTCAGATTTATAGAAAAAACTTTCTATATCAGCGAAGTTTATTTTTAGACCCTTATACCTGAAATACAATGGAGACTGAGGTTCCAACCTGGACTGGAGTTCTTTCTCCGGAACCGCCTTACCTGACGTAACTAAAATATTATTTATCTGAGTCCCGGGCATCTTACAGATCTGATCGATGAATTTTTTCGGTTGATTAATTACTTATCCGTTTTCTAATAGTGTTTCCAGGAATATGCTTTACTCCGGCACTGCGCAAATTTGTCTTCGAAGATCAGGCAGAATGGAAAACATCTTTCGTACGAGCCGTATTGGTTAGATCGGATTGGATAAAACAGAAATACGCTAATCACTTAATAGAAAAAAAATAATTAGTGTTTTTGTAAAGGTGTGTTTCTTAAAGTAGCGGCTGAAGGTACTGAAAATCTTATGTAAATATAAAACGAAATCTGTTTTTAATAACCTTGTGTTGCAAATACTTTTTTCAGTAAATCCGTAATGCGGGCTGCGGGATTCGTGCGTATCTTTTGCTCTTCCAGGCCTATGTGATAAAAGAGGCCTTGCAGCGCTTTTTCGGTTACGTAGGCCGTGAGGTCAGTGTTTACAGGCGAATTGCTTACGCGGTTGTACACTGAAAAAACATCTTTCCAGTATTTGGTAGCATCAGTATAGTCGAGTGACTTGGAGACAACCGGCTTAAAAGCAGCAGTAAGCTCAGCCGTTGTTTTTGATTTTAGATAATCAGTGGCGGCAAAATTTCCACCCTTGAGAATTCCAAAGGCATCCTGTATTGTCATTTGCTTGATTGCATTCAGGAAAATATTCCCTACATACTTGGAAGCATCTTCGGCAGCCCTGTTCATAGACAGAACAGCTTTATCTACCACGCTTCCCATCCCGATATTCCTCAGCGCTTTTTCCACCTTTTGAGCTTCAGGAGGCATCATGATCCTGATAATATCATCACCATAAAAGCCGTCAAGAAGACCGAGATGATAGGTTGCACTATCAGTTCCCACTTTCAACGCTTCCTTCAATCCTTGCGCCACTTCCTGACTTGAAAGTCCTCCGGAAGTAGCGGAATTCAAAACGTTTCGTGCCGTTTCGCATCCCTGGAAAACAAATAAACCGCCAATAAGTAAAATAATTTTCATAAAAGATTTTTCTTATTGATTCAACTTCAATGCCAAAAGCTATATACATCTAAAACAACATCAGATTGAGAAGGATCACCGAGCAATAAAACTACCATAACAGTCATCGCCGCAAAATAGTTTACTTCGGCGGAGGTTCTTTCTGCGACACCATCTCCTCTTCATAATTAAGATCCTGCATGCACTGAACTTTTAAATGATCGTACAGTGAATGTTTGTCCACCAACATGGAAACGAGTGTCGCCACCATGCCGGCGATCATCAAATGAAAAATAACATTGTGGCGGTCTGTCATTTCAAGGACCAGGATCGCTGAAGTAAACGGCGTACGGGTGACGCCGGTCAGGAACCCAACCATACCGCATAGTATAAGGAGGTTTGTATTGGTGACTGATGCCTGCAACCAGCCCGCAATGAGTGAGCCAACACCGGCTCCTGCGCCGAGCGAAGGTGCAAAAATACCTCCTGCTGCACCGGAAGTGAAGGCCAGGAGAATTCCTATTATTCTAAAAATTGCTGTGTACCAATGCACATTTTTTTCAGTGCTGAATAATGTAGAAATCATGATCTCTTTGCCAGAACCTAAAATTCGCTCGTCAAAAAAGAAAGCAATCGAGGCAATGATCAATGCAGAACACAATACATATAGAAAATGATGTGACCGGAGAACAAATGTTGACTTCCATTTCATTAATGCGAGTACCATCTTAGACAAAAGACTTCCAAGTAAGCCTGATATTGCCCCCACCAATATCAAAGCAAAAAATATGGAAATCGAAAGACCCGTAACATCGGGGTAGCCGAGGTAGAGGTAAGGACCCAACAGGCCCTGCGCGGTGAGGCCGGAAATGATGACCGCCGTGAAAAGCGCAGTTTTGAAATAACTGATGTGAGTCTTTGTAAGTTCTTCCACTGCAAAAACGATTCCTCCCAGCGGGGTATTAAAGGCAGCCGCGAGTCCTGCAGCGGCACCAGTCATTATCATGTTCCTTTTTGAAATTTTGGGCCACCAATCAGGCAGCCATTGGTTGACCTTTCTGAAAACTGTTCCAGCCAATTGAATCGTCGGACCTTCCCTCCCAATTGCGCCGCCACCGAGAATCATCAGGAAGCTGGAAATAATTTTTACAAAAAACACCTTAATACTCAGCAGTTTCTCCACCTTCTTTTCGCTTCTTGGGCTCGATAGTTCGATGGCCGCCATCACCTGTGGAATTCCACTTCCTCTTGAGTATGATGCAAATTTTACGACAACCCACCAGGAGGCTAGAAAACATACCGGAGTCAGAATAAAAATCAACCACTTCTCCTGCGCGAAGATTACAAAGGTTGTCTCCTCCAGGTAAGCGAATATTTTTGAATAAAAAACAGCGACTAAGCCGGTAAGAAGGGAAGCTACCCAAAATGGAATTGCCTGTAGCAAATTCTGTTTATATTTTTCACTTCGTATTCTGTCAAATGATTTCTTTAGGCGCCTGCGGATCTGTTGGCTTGTCATTAAGTTATGAAATTTAAAACCTGGCCGTCTAACATAGAGGACTGATTATGCCTGCAAATCTATCTTATGATAACAGGATAGAAAAAATAAAAAAAAATTAATTGGAATGTGAGTCTCTTATTGATAGTATTCATAAATTTTAAAGATGCCGGTCATTTCCATTTCCGGTTATTTATTTTTTAGTCCATCTTTGCCACAATTTTTGTCAATTACCCGACTTGTAAAACGATGTTGTCAAGGGGCTCAAAATTTTTAAAAGGACTTTTTATTTCCGCTAACCTCTGTGTAATCGCCTGCTTCCTGGCGGTGTGCCTGGTTCCATATATTAACACGGCAACGTTTTGGTATGTGGCATTCTTTGGGTTGCTTTTCCCACTGCTCTTATTCGCACTTCTCGCTTTTCTATTTCTGTGGGCTGCAGTCAGGTCTAAATGGTTCTGGGTTTGCCTAACTGCGCTGCTGCTCGGTTCGCAACAAATTTTAGCATTGATTGGTTTTAATTTTCCCACAAATTTTAATGAGACGAAGGAGCCTAATACGCTGCGTGTTCTTCAGTGGAACGTTAGCAGTTGGGATCAGAATGAATGGAACATTGATAAGAAAAGTAATCGGAAAGTGATGGAAAAAACAAACCGGCAACTGATGCTTGACCTCGTAAAAGAGCAAAATGCAGATGTCCTTTGTTTTGAAGAGTTTTTTCAACCGCTGCAGCGAAATTATTATGATGAAAATATCAGCAAGATTACAGAAATGGGCTACCCCTATCACTATTTTGTGAGCTCTGTTGCCTACAAAGATTTGTTTGAATCCGGCGTGGCAATCTTCTCTAAATATCCAATAGTTGATTCTTCAAAATTTGATTTTGGCGAAGATGCCCATGCAGAGCACCTCATTACCACTGACATAAAAGTTGGAGACAAAACATTCCGAATTATTACGATTCACCTGCAATCAGTACGGTTCCAAGCCGAGGATTATGAAAGCATCAATGATCTGAAACGCAGACGGGAAGCAGGCCTTAAAGATTCAAGAACAATCGTGTCGAAACTAAAAAGAGGTTATACATTCCGCTATAGCCAGGCACAAATAGTCCGTCAGCATATTGATGCCAGCTCCTATCCGGTTATTCTATGCGGCGACTTCAACGATGTTCCAAATTCCAATACATACTTTACGGTAAAGGGTGATCTCAAGGATGCATTTTTGAAAAAGGGCTTTTTCATTGGGAGAACTTTCCGTCTCCTCTCTCCCACTCTGCGCATTGACTATATTTTCTGTGACAAATTATTTTCAGTTGACCAAATGAAGATCCTTCATGTTCCATGGTCTGATCACTATCCTGTAAAAGCCGATCTGAAATATTAAAAAATTTCCCTTATTAATTTTAGGTTCTTCGGAAAATTTAGTGAATGGTTTTCTTTGGCGGTTTAACCTTAGTAAGGGAACATTGCATGTTTAAAGAAACCTTATCCCCTTATTAATGAACTTACCCGCAATAAGGCAATAAGGTTAGCGCTTTAGCTTCATAACTTTTCTTCTAAGGTTAAACATCGATTTCCAAAAGTTTAATAATCAAAATCCACTAAATAAACCGAAGAAGCATAATTTTTTAGAAATAATAAAGTTTCGCTGACGTTTGTCATCAAAAAAATATCCCGTTTCCGGGATATTTTTTAATTGATTTAGAAAGTATTAAATAACAGGATCCGCCGGCGTGTTAGGGTTGCCATCTCTCTCCTGCGAAGGGTATGGATAAAAATTACGTGTCCTCTCCGCACCTGCGGTGCCAGGTCCGGGTCTGTTAAACCGGCGACTATCTTCGAGCTTCATGCCGCTCATGTACAATTCAATTGCACGCTGCTTATAGATTTCATCTAACAAAGAATTCTGATCCACAGCGCCGGAATATGCAGGCAGATCTGCACCGACTCCAAAGGCATCCGAAGACGGTGTCTTCGTGCGCACCAGGTCAATATATTTAACCGCATTCACAGGGTCATTCTTCCGCGCATAGGCTTCTGCCTGGATGAGTAACATTTCCCCGGGTAAATAAACCGGAACGGTCGATGCGTCATCCAGGAAAAATCCTGATCCGTTTACGGCATTTTTTACAAGATAAAAGGGAATACGCTGATCAGCCGGATCGGGCGCAAGTGATCCTGTAAGTCCAAAGTCAGCCTTGATTCCATAAGTGTTATTGTTAGTCAATGAAGATCTGAAAACAGGGTTCGGATTGGTATTATTAAAGTAAAATACAGACTTCGATGAAAGGTCAACAGCAGACGCCTTAGCGATGGCGGCATCGTTGTTTCCAAGCATATTATTGTAACGAGCGGAAAGTGCAAGCAGCGTGTTGGGAATATTTATTTCGCTCCCCACCTGCGATATAAAGCTGGCAGGAATCGTAGAAGAGCTGTAGAGCGCCGAAGCTTCGTCAAGTAGCTGAACTGCTTTAGCCAGTGCATCAGCCCGGCTGCTGAATGCAGCATTCTTCCCAGTGACAACAGGAACCTGCTCCCAGAATGTAGCCAACGTCCCAAGACTTAACGCCTTAAAAAGATGACCATAAATTTTAATACCGGCTTGTATGTTCGGATCGCCAACATTTGAAGAATTATCAATGAGCTTCTGCGCTTCATTGGCGATGATATTTGTGGTGCTCCACATGGACGCAACAACGCCGTTATTGGGCGCAACGTTACTTCCACCGATCTCAAGTTGTGCAAGGTCTGCATTACCTGCATTCAATACCTTTAATTCATTGGTCGAAAGACCATTGGCTGAAATAGAGGAATAGAGCGGCGCTACGCCAAGCGAGTTCACTGCGAAACGCTGCTTAAGCCCCACGATCACCCTGGTCATGCCATCCGCCGAATTGAAAACTTCATCTTCGGTCGGGGCGTTAGGATTTTGAAATTCCTTTTTGCAACTGAATCCTGTAACTATTACAATCATCAGTAATGGATATAATATTTTTTTCATGATGGTCTAATTAAAATTTTGTAAGAATAGATAATTGGATAGTCCGTGGGATAGGAAATGCTCCAAAGTCGTTACCCCGCACAATTGACTGACCGGAAGCATTGACTTCAGGATCGAAGCCATCGTAATGATCAAATGAAAAAAGATTTCGTCCAGTCAATGAGATCTTCATGCTTTGTGCAAATTTCAATTTCCGTAAAGTATAGTCCAGCGAGATCTCTCTTATTTTAGTAAATGAACCGTCCTGTACATGATCCTCCTGGATGCATGGCCCGATAAAACCGCCGATTGCTGCGACCCATCCTCTCGGTAACTCTCCTTTCAATTCCTGCTCTGCAAGCGGGCCGTTGCCCACATTATTTCGCGTGATCCAATCCCAGTTGTAAACTTCAAATCCGTACACTCCGTCAACCTGAACCCGCAAACCCCAGTCTTTATAAGTGAACTGGCTTGACAACGTGCCGGTCCAATCGGGATTTGGATCGCCGATCACTTTTCTCAGTGGTGTTGCGGATGCAACCACGCCACCATTCTGATCCCTGGCCGGAATGTTTGTAATCGGATCGCCACGCTCTACCTGTGGCAGCATAAACCCATTAACATCTTTAAGCACTAATTTTCCATCTGCATCCCGTGCGAAATAGTTGATATAATATACTCCGACAGGATACCCTAACAGGATCCCCTGTGTGTTGCCTGCATCGAGCCCGACGAAGGTTGCGTTCTGGTAGATTTCAGTGATCTTATTTTTATTCCTGTTATATAACAAAGAAGCATCCCAGGAAAAATCAGTAGTACGTACCGGTGTGCCCGTAAGCATTAACTCAATTCCTTTATTGGACATTTTTCCAAGGTTATCAAGCAAGGAAGATGCACCGTTGGATGGCGCAAGATTAAACGGTAAAACGAGATCCGAAATCTTTTGATCGTAGATGGTAAACTGTAGCCCCAGTCTGCCTGCTAAGAACTGCATATCAGCGCCGCCCTCCCATTCAGTTTTTATTTCAGGCCTGATGTTTACGTTCCCAATCTGGTTTCTCGGAGCAAAGGCGCCACCGGTATAGGTGATCGGGAGGTAAGTGATGAACCTGTCATAGGCACCAATTCCAGTAAGGTTACCCGCCTTACCATAGGAGGCACGAAGCTTAAAAGTATTGAACCAGTCAGCCACTGATTTGTCTTTCCAAAAGCTTTCTTCTGAGAGCGTGTAGGCTACACTTGCCTTGGGATAAAAAATATTCTGCGCATTTGTTCCAAAGGCTGAGGAACCGTCAAAACGCCCTGCACCTGTGAGGAACAATTTATTTTGAAACCCAAATGTCTCCTGGAAGAAATAACCAAAGATGGATTGCTCTGTCCGGGAATCAACCGGCGGAGCAAAAAGATTTTGCGCAGCAGAAATCGTTTTCACCAATGGGATCAAATCTCTTCCCTCCTGTGCACTATAAGCCGTCTTGATGTACTGTGCCGAATAACCTGCGGAAGTCGTTGACTTAAGGTCTTTAGTGATATCGAATTTATAGGAACCAACTAAGTCGCCGGTCCATTGGAAATAATTGTACTTCGCATTTGATACATATCCATCAGGAAAGAAGGAGGCAGCAACCGGGCCATAAGGTACGCGGTCATGAAATTCAAATCCTTGCTGGCCGTAGGTATCAACGCCTGTGGTTAAGTCAATATTCAAACCATCGATTGGAGTCAGTGTCAACTTCACATCCGAAAGGTTCCTGTTGATTTCCTGGTGGATATCGTAATTTTCTATTGGCGTCAATGGGTTTAATCTCTGTTGCTCCACTCCCAATAGATTACCCAAAGCATCCCTCTCATTGATGTTCCAGACATTGTCTATAATTGTCGTGGTGCTGATGGGCGAAAAAAAGTTGTTTCCGTTTGGCATATCCTTAGAGCGTGAATTGGTAAACAGAACGCCGCCGGATAGTTTAGCCCAGCTGTTTAATGTGAAATCTGTTCTTGCCCTAAGCCCATACCGTTGAAAGTTTGTATTTCGTATGATGCCGTCATTTTTTAAATAAGAACCTGAAAAATAGTAGGTCGCTTTTTCAGTACCGCCGGTAACAGACAAATGGTTGTCTGTTCCATAGGAGCTTTCAAAAATATCATCGTAATAATCGTACCGCGTTACTGGATATTTAGTCTCGTCGAGCCTGCCACCCAATGCTGCCGGCCCTGTTCCTGGTACAGTTGAACCATTGGGCCTTAAATTAGCAATCGTCGTAAGCCTGTCTCCAACAGTGGAAAGCCTTGCATCACCGGGAATCCCAAACCTGAAAGGATATTTATTAAAAGCAAGTTTTTTTCTCAGGGAATTTCGCTGAACGCTGGTGGTAAAACTTACCTGCGGCGCCCCGGTTTTGCCTCTCTTCGTAAATATTTGCACAACGCCATTGGACGCCCTCGACCCATAGATCGCTGAAGCTGCAGCGCCGTTGATCACCTCTATCCTGTCGATGTCGCCGGGATTAATATCCACGATGCGGTTCGATCCCGTCTGGATCTTTGCTCCCTGCGCATCGGCGCTCAGGTTCACTACATTCGCAGAGCTGTTGTCTACAATCACCCCATCCACGATGTACAACGGTTCAGAGGAACCAAAGATTGATCCCACACCTCTTAGCTTTATGGAGATGCCACCCGCGGGGTCGCCGGAGTTTTGCGTTACCTGCGCTCCCATGATCTTACCATCCAGGATGGCGCTCAGGTTAGAAGCCCCGCTGTTTTGGAGCTGACCCGAAGATATTGTTGAGATCGAGTTACCAATTTCCCGCTTGGAAGTGCGGCCAAGGGTTCCTGTTACCACCACCTCATCCAATCCCAGCACGTCATTAGCAAGCTGCACATTTGCGGTGTAATTTTCTGCGCTCCCTACGTTGATCGTTTGATCCGCGCTCTTCAATCCAACACCGGAAAAATTTAGAACATACGTACCGGCCTTCAGTGGCGCAGTAAATGAATAGTTGCCATCGGTACCGGTTGCGGTTCCGTAGTTCGTATTTTTGACCTGAACTGAAACCGCTGACAAAGCCTCGCCGGTTCTGCCGGTCACCTTCCCGCTTATCTGCACCTGGGCAAAACCGAAGCTCACCAATAGGCTCATCAGCAAGGCCAGCGAGAACTTCCGAAGTTTCGGCGGACGATTACCTGTAAGAATTTTCATGTTAGATTTTTTTGGATGACTAAATTGAATGTTGATTTAAATAATTTGAATTCCTGATTCCATGTATGATTTTAAGATTTCATCTCCGGGTTCCAATTCAGTGATGAGCATGTCTATATCTTTGACAGCACAAACCTTAAATCGCTGCGTAGAATTCACTTTCTCCGAGATACTCAGCGCCACTGCTTTGGCAGAAGAACTCATCATTGCCTGTTTTATCTGCACAATGTCCCAGTCGCTATCCGTTATGCCATTTACAATGTCAATGGCATTTACGCCAAGGAAACACAGATCTGCCTTTATCTCCATGATGCGTGCAATAGCAGCGCCGCCAACGGTAATTTGAGAACTTTTCGAAAGACGATCGCCAATAAGAATCACCTCAATGTTTGGATGATTCATGTACTCGAATGCCGCCGGCAAACTGCCCGTGAAAAATGTAGCATGAAGATTTTCGGGTAATGCTTTTGCCATCTCTAGGATCGTAGTGCCACCGGTTGTCAGCACACACATTCCATCTTTAATGAGTGAGGCTGCTTTCTGACCGATCATCTTCTTCTCGCCTAGTGAATAAATATTTTTATGCTGAAAGCTGTTGCGAAAAGATTTGGAGATTGCGCCACCATGAACCTTTATTAATTTTTTCAAAGATGAGAGTTCATTGAGGTCCCTTCGGATGGTATCTTCCGACACATTAATCTGCTGACTGAGGTCGCTCGAAAGAATTTTATTGTGCAGGTTGACCTGGTGTATGATGAAAGCCTGTCGTTCCTTTTTCAGCATTTGAGCAGCAGTTAATTGTTTAAAATTAGGACGTAATAATTAAAAATACCGCATTAACCTGCAATTTATTTTTCAATAGTTGCATGAATTGGTGTGTAAACATGCATTACCTGCATGATTGGAGAAAGTTGGAGACAAATAGGATTTCTGTGAGAGACTGGACTCTTAAGAGAGAATTTTGACTGCTGAAATCCCTGGCGGGAATAAGGGTGGTGTAGAAATATAACTAATCGGAAACGATATTTTCAGTGCTGTCCCGAACTTGTAACTTGGGACAAATCCTTACCTTTTCAAAAGGTGTCACCTCTCTCCCACTTCTGAATTTTTCAAACGGTTGTTTTACATAATGATAAATTATAAGCTTTGCTTAAAATATTCACAGCAAAACAAGTTTATCATCATCAATCATTTATTTAAAAAAAGAAATTACACCGCTTTTTTCTTTATTGTTAATAGCGATAAATAAAACAACATGTTCACCTTAAAAAATTTTGAAGCACAAACCGGCTCTGCAATTCTGCAGCGTGGTAAGAAATATTATGAGAAAGGCTCGGTAACAAGTCTTGAAGAAACAGATGATAATGTTTGGGAAGCAGATGTACAAGGCTCTGAAATTTATTCTGTGGAGATTAGAATAAATGCTGGTTACAAGGTAAGCAAATATGAATGCGATTGCCCGTATGATGATGATTTATGCAAACATGTTGTTGCAGTGCTGTTTGCCTTAAGAGATGAAATAGGAGAAACCGACGCTAATAAAAAGAGATCTCCCGCAAAAGCAGGATTTGAAAACCTGCTTCAAAAAATTACTGTAAAGGAATTGCAGGATTTTATTCGCAAATACACCCGCAGCAATAAAGGTTTTAAAACAGAATTTGAATTGCATTTTTCAGAGAAAGATGATAACATAGATGTTGAAAAAAAATATGCCGGCCTTATACGAAAAGTTATAAGCAAACATAGCGATAGGGGTTTTATAACTTATTACGCTTCCTCAAAGCTTGCCAATGACCTGTATGGTTTTTATGAAAAAGCAAATGAGTTTATCAAAAAAAATAATTTCAGTGATGCCTTTGCGCTTGCCAAACCGTTGTTAAAAACTACGATGGAGGCAATTACAGAAAGTGATGACTCAAATGGAAACCTTGGCGGATTGATTGATGATGCCATAGGTTTATTTGCTGTGGTTGCCGGCTCAGATGAAGCAGCAAGAATATTAAAAGAACAAATTTTTCTTTTTCTGAAAAACGAACTTGATAACAAAATTTATTTTGAATATGGAGATTTTGGATATACGATGTTTGATATTTTTCAAAAACTTGCAGTGCAGCTTAACAATGCAGAAGCATTTTTAAATTTTACTGATGCCCAATTATCAAAGCCCCTAAACGAACACTCTGATTACCGCCATAACTTTTTTCAAACGCAGAAAATTGCATTTTTGCAAGCGATAGGCAGCATAAATGAAGCAGAAAATCTAATTGCTCAAAACCTTGAAATTACAGAAGTACGCCAGGGCGAAATAGATAAAGCCATTGGCAAAAAAGATTATACGCTGGCTAAGCAACTTATTAAAGAGGGTATTGCAATAGCGCAAAAAAAGCAGCATCCGGGTACTGTTAACCAATGGAAAAAAGAATTGCTGCGTATTGCTGTTTTAGAAAACGATATAGAACTGGTAAGGCTTTACACCAGGTATTTTGCTTTTGACAGGTGGTTTGATAAGGAATATTATAACCAATGGAAAAAAACGTTTCCCGCATCAGAATGGAAAGCTGTAATTGAATCTTATATTGATGATACGATAAAAAGCATTAGACAAAAACATGAACTAAACAAAAACAGGCCTTGGTATCAGCCCAATCCTCCTCTTTTGCATGCTCTGGCGCCATTTTACATTGAAGAACAATATTGGGACAGGCTGCTGGCATTACTGCAAAAAGAAAATAATTTAGATAGCGTTTTGCAATACCATCCGTACCTGCTAAAAAAATATCCTTCAGAATTATCATTAATATATTTCTCTTTGCTGGAAGCCAGTGGAGATAAAGCGAACAGCCGAAGCGAGTATGCGCACCTGGTTAATAAAATGAAGATGATAATAAAAGATATTCCTGCTTCAAAAGCAAACATTATTGCTATTGCACAAAAGCTAAAAATAAAATATCCGCGTCGCCCGGCAATGATTGATGAGCTTAATAAAATTTTGACGTGATTGTTGCAGGATACTCTATCCGTTAACATTCTATAATCATTTTATCCCCATGTGGCGGATTGAACTTTATAAGCCTGGAAGGATGAAATAGTTGTAGTACAATAGAAAATCGAAAGATAAATCCCGAAGGAATGACATTTATTTGAAGGGATCAAAACAATAAGTTATCCAGTAAATGTCCTGAGGTGCAAACTCAGGACAGCATCTCTTTTATTATCTAATGCTTATGCTAAGAGGTAATTGTGGCCTCTTGTGATTAGCAAGTTGTTAAGGAGAGCTGGGTCTTGACACTCGTCGGAAGAAAGAAGCATTTTTTTTTAAAGCAAAAGTACCTCACAGCTACATTGAACTCAAGACTTGGCTGAACGGAGGGATACGTTACAATTGTGTTTTATATCATATTAGTCAGCTTTATCCTGACAATTCAGCTATAAAATGTAAGTTTTCTCCTTAAAATACAAAATTGACACTGACCTTTTGTATCATTACAGTCAGGTTCATCCTGATACAGCTACTATGAAGCATAAATATATCTCCACC
>JBBSPT010000035.1:0-13025 GCA_038258515.1 Chitinophagales bacterium
TATATAGTCACCAGAAAGCGCATCATTATTTTTTTCGGCACTTTTGAAGTGGGTAAATGATTCGCTTTTTGCATCGAATAAATCAAGACCTCCGCCATTGGTTCCAATCCACAGCCGATGTTGACTGTCCTCAAAAACTTTGTAAACATCATTGAAAGAAAGTGATGCTGGTGAATTATCGTCGTGTTGGTAGATTTTAAATTTTTTGTTTTCAGGGTTGAATTTATTAAGGCCCCCATGAAGGGTGCCAATCCAAAGATTATTCTCGTGATCGCGATAAATGGTTTTTATAAAATCATCGCTCAGGGAATTTGGATTATTTTTTTCATGTTTTAAATGAGTAAAAGTTGTGCTCCCCTTCGCGAGAAAATTTAGCCCGGCTGATTCTGTTCCTATCCAAAGATTTCCATCTCTGTCTTCTTCGATCGCAGTGATAAAATTGCTCGTTATCGAACTGGCGCTTTTTGAATCGTGCTTAAAAACAGTGAATCGATTTTTGGACCGGTCAAAATAATTAAGTCCGCCGCCGGCAGTCGCGATCCATAAATCGCCATTTCCCGTTTCTTTCAAACTGCGGATATAGTTATTGCTTATGCTGTTTTTGTTTTTCGGATCATTCCGGTATACTGTGAACTTATAACCATCATATTTATTGAGTCCATCCCTGGTACCAAACCACATAAATCCCCTGCTGTCTTGTAAAATGCAGAGTACATTACTCTGGGAAAGTCCCGCATCTGTTTGCAGGTGACTGAATTTAATTTGCCGGTTCTGAGCAAACAGGAAAAGAGGGCTGATAAAAAAAAGAAATAGTAAGTTTTTCAGGTTTTTCATTCGAATGTTCTCCCGTTAAATGCAGTTTAGTTTTTCACTGTTAACGAATATTTGTAAGGATATAAAGGAGAACGATTGAAAAAGTAAATAATTGTTCAAATTAGAGTCTGTTTCAAAATGGTTTTTCTCCTTGCATTATTGTGATCTTCTATTGAATGTAAAGGCTCATCCAGATAATCGCAAGTACGATGTCTCTGGACTTTGAGGACTACAATACTATTTTTCTTTTTACTGCGTTTAGTGTTCAATAAGTCAATGAAATTTAAAAGAGTGCAACAAAAAAAGAAGTTAGCAAGAATGAACGAGTTTGCTCTTTCAGTTACAACCCTAAAATTCTCTGTATTAAACTATCATGTCCTTAGTCATTAAGCATCCCGGAAAAGCAATTTCCTGGTTGATGAATTTATTTTACTTCAAAAAGTCCGCCGCAGTTGCTACTTCGCTGACGGATAAAATAACTATTTTCTTAACGATTGATCAGGCCACCATCGACCAGCATTTTAATTCGAATGATCCGGCACCACTTTATAAAAGACAGCTTAGTCACGAGTTTCAGCAATACATTATGGCTTCGATAGAATCAGCAAAAAGATTTTCTGTTTTCCATTATAAAATCACGTGCAAAAGCAAAATCGACAGGCAGTATAGTGAGCCATTTGTTTACGCAATCAGGCGCCACTTCTCGGCAAAGAAGCTTATTGAAATAGAGAAGTTTGAGAAGTTTAAGAGACGTGGTTACCTATTACTTTTTTTGAGTGTGATGGTGATGATGATTGTTCATTTATTAGTGCCAATGTTATTTTCGGCTGACGAAGGTTTTATGGCGGCGTTTCATAACGGCCTCGATATTTTTAGCTGGGTTATTCTTTGGCAGCCCATCGAAAAACTTGTTTTCCAGTGGAACCCACATCTTAAAACAATATCATTAATGAACAGGTTGGCAACTGCCGAAATTATAATTAGTGATAATGTCTAAAGTCAGCTACATTTTCATCTTATTGGCACTGTGTTATACCGGTAAAGGCCAGGTGTCTGGCGGACTCGAACAATATTATTATTCCAGTCCGGGTTCGTCGATTATTGTACCAAAGATATATTATCAAACGCCGCACAACTGGCTGGGAGAGATTCGCTACAACTATGAGGAGTTGGAAACGATATCGTTACTCGCAGGAAAAATGTTTTCTTTTGATGGCGAGTTATCGTATTCTGTAACGCCGTTAGCAGGAATTGTTCTTGGCAAAATGAAAGGTGGGTTGGTTGGATCTGACATGACGATGAATTATAAAGACCTGTTTTTTTCATCCGAACCACAATACACATTTTCAGTTGAGGACAGGAGTGAAAACTTCTTTTTTAACTGGTCTGAATTGGGATATGATTTCTCCAAAATTGTTTATGCGGGGGTTGCACTTCAGTCAACTCATCGCCACAAATCACAAAGTACCTGGGAGCCCGGAATAATGATGGGATTGAATTACAGGAACTGGACTTTCCCGGTTTATCTTTTTAGTCCGGCGGATGAAAACAGAAACCTGGTGCTTGGTGTAAACTGGGAATGGAAGAAATCAACAAAAAGAAATTAGGATTAGTATTAACATTGGTAATAAATTTTTTTAATTATAACTATATTTTATGTGGTTTGTTGGAGCCATTACTCTTTTGCTTTTATTCATTGCTTACAGGTATGTAGGTGTAGGCATAAACGGCATAAAAATGCGAAACCAGGATCTTTTGCTGGAAGTAGATAGTCTGAATCTTCAGATAGAACAATTAATTGGAAAAGAGCAGGAAGCCACCCGTGAAGCTGTCGTGGCGGCCAATGCAAAGGGAAAGTTACTTTCTTCAATGAGCCATGAGATCCGCACACCGATGAACGGTGTGATCGGGATGGCTACATTGCTTGCTGATACTGCCCTGAATGTCGAGCAGCGTGAATATGCAGACACCATTCTTGACTGCAGTAAAAAATTGTTGGCAAATGTGAATGAAATACTGATCACCGATATGCTCGATGTTTCCAAAATGGGTTCGGAGAACGTTGAGCTGAGCAACAAAAATTTTGATCTCGTTAATTGCATAGAAGAAGTACTGGAAATGCTTGCAGGGCGGGCTGCTGAATCAGAAATAGACCTGTTATATCAAATTGACCAGGACGTGCCTTTGCAGATTACCGGAGATTACAAACGGTTGCAGCAGGTATTAATAAACCTGGTGGAAAATGCAGTTAAAAATACGACACAGGGAGAAGTGATCATTAGCGTAATAGTTGATGAGGTCAACGCCGGAGATGAATTACAGTTGTTATTTAAGGTAACGGACACCGGTGAAGGAATTCCCGAAAATAAGATAGGGGATATATTTACTGCATTCTTCCCCGCAGACTATTCTACTCGGGCCAGGGAGAGAAGTACTGGTTTTGGATTAGTGATTTGTAAGCGGATTGTGGAACAGATGGGTGGACAAATAAGGGTAGAAAGCACGCCTGGTAAGGGTAGCACTTTTAGTTTTAATATCGTTACGGCTTCAGCGCAGCAATCTTCTCCCGTTTTTTTAGAAAGCAAAATGATTGGATTCGAAGGAAAGCAGGTGTTGATCATTGATGATAATATTACCGTAACGAGAATTTTGCACAGCCAATTAGAAAAATGGAAGTTGCTTCCGGTAACTGCAAATTCTGCTGAACAGGCCCTGGAAATTCTAACTCAAATTTCGGTTGATGTGGTGTTGATAGATTTGGGGATGCCGGGTATGAATGGAATTCAACTGGCGCAAATTATAAAACCACGATATCCCAAAATTCCTCTTATTTTATTGAACACGCCGAATGATGATCGGTATAAAGAAGATGCCCAGGTTTTTAATTCAGTGCTCAACAAGCCCATCAGGCATCAGAAACTTCTCGACGTAATTGTTGCAGAGCTCAGGCACAAAGACAAATCACTAACGAGCCATGGGTCATTGCACCAGATGCCGGAAAATTTTTCTCAAAAAAATCCTTTGCATATTCTCGTTGCAGAAGACAATCCTGTAAACCAAAAATGGATCAGGAAAATTCTATCCAAAATAGGGTATGAGTGTGAAATCGCCGAGAACGGTAAAGTAGTCTTAGAACGGGTAGGCCACGAACATTTTGATATGATCTTTATGGATGTGCAGATGCCCGAAATGGATGGGTTAGAAGCGACAAGAATGATAAGAGTTTGCCTGGAAACGCAACCTGTTATCATTGCCATGACAGCAAATGCGATGCAGGGCGACAGAGAAGAATGCATCCAATCCGGGATGAATGATTACATCAGCAAACCCGTCGAACTCGATGAATTACTAACACTCCTTGAGAAATGGGCACTTGTCATAAAAGAAAATAAGCAATTGACTTTGCAAGGATGATCAAACGTATTTTTTGGATGTAACACAATAATTCTTTCCTAAAAGCGATTATTAGTTAGCGGCTGGAAGTGTTTAAAATTGGTTTTAATAAAACTGCACTTCCGCGTCCATTACACATCCAATTTAATTTACATGAAAAGCCTTTCCCTAACTCTGGTAATTCTGTTATCCCTTGCAGTGTCATCAAATGTATTTTCGCAAAATGTAGCTGTTAATTCCTCTGGGAACGATCCGGATGCAAGTGCGATGCTCGATGTAAGCAGCACCAACAGCGGCGTTCTGCTACCCAGGATGACAACGGCGCAGCAAAATGCAATCGCTTTACCTGCCAACGGCCTGTTGATTTATAATTCCACTACCAATTCTTTTATGGTGAATACGGGTACTTCCTTTTCACCGATATGGACTCCATTAGCGCTTGGCACTTCAGGCTGGAGCACAACGGGTAATGCCGGCACTTCAACAAATAGCAATTTTTTAGGTACTACTGATAACAAAAGCTTGCTCTTTCGAACGAATAATATTGCAGGAATGATATTAGATAGCGCAGGTAACCTTGGTATTGGAACTGTAAGCCCACAGAGAGCATTGCATGTTGCACGCAACAATTCTGGCACGCCTTCTATACTGGCACTGGACAATAGTAATACAACCAACGGAAATGGAATATCTCTATCTTTCAGAGGTACGAGCACAGGAGCAGGAGGCGCGGCCTTTGATGAGTTTGCAACAATTCAATCCGTTTACTCTACTCATGACAACGCTACAAAAGCTTCAGCACTTAAATTTTATACATCTGTTGCAGGCACTAACGCCGAAAGAATGAGAATAAGCACCTCCGGCTACCTGGGCATAGCTAATTCCGCTCCTACAAATGCTTTGCACGTTTTCGCAGCGGCAAACCCTGTGAGATTTGAAGGTCTGCAAACCGGAAGTGGCACCGACAAAATAATGACCGTGGATGCTACCGGCGTGGTGCGCCAGCAATCCATGGCTGCAGTTTCATCTGCAAATTCCTGGAGCTTAACCGGTAACGCCGGCACTTCTGCAGCGACCAACTTTTTGGGCACAACAGACAATAATCCATTAACACTAAAAGTGAATAATATTTTATCAGGGAAATTATCTACTGATGTCGATGGAGGAGTTTCATTCGGGCAAAGTTCTTTAAATGGCGGTAGTGGAATTCAGAATACGGCTTTGGGATACTATTCTCTTTCCGTAAATACCGGAAATTTCAATACGGCAGTGGGAAACTCTTCTCAGTTGTCGAATACTACAGGTGGCGTTAACACGTCAACAGGGCATCAGTCATTAATGACCAATACCTCCGGAAATTATAACAGCGCGTTTGGAGCAGGGGCAATGAAATTAGCTACGACCGGTACATATAATACTGCAGTTGGGGCAAATGCAATGGGGAACCCGGTTACAGGAAGCAACAACGCATCCTTGGGGTCTAATTCGCTAAGACGACTGGCAAGCGGAAACAACAACACTGCTGTGGGTGAGAGCTCTTTGTTTTTCAACGTAGCAGGCCTCAATAATACCGCTACGGGTGTAAGTTCATTAAGCAATACAACAGGAAATAATAACACAGCGGTCGGGTATAATGCAGGAAACGTAAATACCGCAGGAGTTAATAATACTTTTATTGGTGCCAGCGCTAATGCCAGTACTGCTGCCCTTACAAATGCTACTGCCGTGGGATCGAACGCAATTGTTGCCTGCGATAGCTGCCTTGTGTTGGGTAACGCCGCTAACGTAGGAATAGGAACTACGACACCCGTTGCGGCTTTGAATGTGGTAAAGAATAGTACCGGAGGGCTCATGGTGCTCCAAAATACGAATGCAGCCGGATACAGCAGTGCAGACTTCTTAAATAATAGCGGAACGTTAGCCGGTACATTTGGATATGGCAACCCTGGGGCTGGCGGCGCCTTTGCTGGCAAAAGCTACTTTAATAGTTACGGGAATGACTTCACGATTGTAAACGGAAGTACTTCAATGATGTACTATAAGGCAAGTAACAATTTTGTGGGTATTGGCACTTCTTCGCCAGCATACAAACTACAGGTATTGGGTACAAATCCTCTTAGTTTATTAGGAGTTCAGTTGGGTACCAATACTTCTGCGGATAGTTTACTTACTATCTCCGGAGGTGTAGTAAAAAAGCTGCCTGCATCTACATTTGCAACATCCGCAGCAGCTATTTCCTCTTTGAATGGACTCACGGCAACTACACAGACATTTGCCACAGGCACTTCCGGAACTGACTTCAATATAGCGTCATCTGGTTCCGCACATACATTTAATATTCCTGATGCGTCTGCCACCGCCCGTGGCGCTATAAATAATAGTGCACAAACGATTGGTGGCAACAAAACATTAACTGGCAATACAACTATTGGCGGAACATTGGGTGTTACTGGTGCTTCCACGCTTACGGGTAATACAACGGTAGGAGGAACGCTTGGCGTGTCCGGGACGATCACAGCTTCCAACTTAGGGAGTGGCACAGCCACAGATAGTGTGGTAACAGCGAATGCCAGCGGCGTTTTGCGCAAAAGAAAAGTTTCAGACCTTTTAACAGGATCAGTTGACACGACCAATATTGCGAATTTTTCAACAAAAGTTCGCAGCCTTTTTTCTTCAACTACTCCTATCACTTATGGTAATGGGTCAATTGGCATCACGCAGGCTTCTGCCGCTACTGACGGATATTTGAGCAGCGCCGATTGGAACACCTTTAACAACAAAGGAGGCGCAGTTACGAGCGGCGACCTTACAGAGACAGGCTCATCAATACTCAACATAACAGGTGGAACCGGCGCGGTGATGGGAACCGGTACAACTATACAAGTAACCCAGGCCAACAGTCTGCAAAATGGGTTTTTATCAAAAACAGATTGGTCAACATTTAATAATAAAGTTTCAACGTCCCGTTCAATTAACACGACTGCGCCCTTGCAGGGCGGAGGCAGCCTCACAGCCAACAGAACTTTGTCGATCGCAGATGCAATTGCGGACGGCACTACGAAGGGTGCGGCAACATTTAACCCGGCTGATTTTAATTCCGGTTCGGGATCAATAAGCATTGATTACCTCAATGGGCAGCCAGCAACTGCAGGCAGTAACGGTTTCTTGTCTTCCGCTGATTGGACATTATTCAATAATAAGCTATCCACAATAGATACAACAGATATTGCCAGTTTCAGTGGAAAGGTACGCAGCTTGTTTTCGGCTACGGCGCCAGTCATTTATAACAATGGTACGATAGGTATCACACAGGCGGGGACAGCTTCCAATGGGTATTTAAGCAGTGCAGACTGGAATATTTTTAATAGCAAGGCTAACGCTAACAGTGCATGGTCGCTTACCGGTAATACCGGTGTGACAGGAAATAATTTCTTAGGCACGTCAGATAATCATAGTCTGAGGTTCCGTACGAATAATACCCAGCGAATGAAAATCGACAGTACCGGAAATGTCGCAATCGGGCAAAATACTTTTGATGTAGATAACCCCGAAAAAGTAGTGATCAATGCGGGTGTAACCGGCTCTGTAAATGCTTTGGTGGTAAAAGGAAGCATAGATAATTATTTACAATTTAATATTAAAAATGAATCAACCGGCTCAAGTTCGACCTCTGACATAGTGGCCACAGCAGATAATGGCACAGAGACTTCAAATTACGTTGACCTTGGTATAAACGGTTCTAATTACTCCGGTAGCGCTATCGAGACTGGCGTTGCTAATGACGCATATCTTATTTCTGCTGCTAATGACTTTTACCTTGTTAATAGCTCTGAAGACAAGAGCATGCTTTTTCTAACTGGCGGTACCGGCATTGCAAATGAGCGCATGAGAATATTGGCCAACGGCCGCGTAGGAATGGGGGTACAAAACCCTACTGCACCGTTCGTTGTAAAAGATACGATGGAGATCCGGCGTGTTGGCTCTTTGTCTCAGTTATTGTTTACCAATACATCTGGCACAGGAGATTTTAGAATTGGCGGCGATGGTGGAGATATTTTTTGGCAAGGCGGCGGAGGACGTGGCCTGCAGATGGGATCCTTCTGGGGCACAGTGTTAACAGGAGACCGTCAGACTTCTGCTTATCCCGCTTTTCTAAGCGCACCTTCTGGTACGGGGGTCCTTGTTTTAGGACAAAGGAACGGGAGTGTGCCATTGGGCGTACAGGCGTTCTCGGCATCTCAAACTGCTAACCTTTCGGAATGGCGCAATTCAGCAGGCGCAGCACTAAGTGCAATAGATAAGAGTGGCAACCTTGGATTAGGTAATTCCGCTCCTTCTCAAAAATTAGACGTTACAGGCAACATAAAATTCAGCGGTGCTTTAATGCCCAATAATCTGCCAGGTACTTCCGGCTATGTTCTCACCTCTCAGGGCGCAGGAACAGCGCCAATATGGACAGCACCGGGTAATCAAACAATTTCGTTTGCACCAACGGGAGATGTGACAGGAAGTACAACGGGAACATCTACTTTGGCGCCTGTTCTGTCAATTGGTGCGGGTAAGGTTACCAACTCAATGCTTGCGGGATCTATAACCGCGTCAAAATTAATTGGTACGGATATCAATACCGTTGGCACAATTACAACTGGCGTGTGGAATGGAACGCCCATCACAGTAACAAATGGAGGAACCGGACTTACCGGCACTTCTCAGGGCGGTATCATTTATGGCAGTGCAACAAATACGTTGGCGACACTTCCTAAAAATACGTTCGGTACTAAATATTTATCAAATACAGGCACAAGCAATAATCCTGCATGGGCTCAAATAGATTTAGCTAACGGCGTTAGCGGGAATCTATCTGTAACAAATCTTAATGGCGGTACGGCTGCTTCAGGTACTACTTTTTGGAGGGGTGATGGCACCTGGGCCTCGGTCAAATCAGAACTTAGTGCAGGAACAGGTATAGGGTACAATAATACCACTGGCGTGATAACTAATACTGGCGTTACTTCAATAAATGGCCAGACGGGAAACGCTACCTTCCCCATCGGCAATCTAACCGAGACTGGATCATCTGTATTAACAATTAGCGGTGGCGGCAGTTCAGTAATTGGCTCTGGTACGTCATTGCAAGTTAAACAGGCGAGCACTTCACAGAGTGGTTTTCTATCTAGTGCCGACTGGAACACATTTAATAACAAAGCAGGTGCCGCAAGCGGCTGGTCGATAACTGGAAACACGGGAACATCGGCAACTACCAACTTTTTAGGCACGACTGATGCGCAAGATGTTGTTTTCAAAACAAATAATACAGAAAGACTAAGAATAGTAAATGGTGTTAGCGCAAGTACAGGCACTGCGGGAGACGTAACGCTGGGTGATGCAACCTCAGGTACAGTAAGGTCTAACAAAGAAATGGTGATGAGGGAAGATGGTGACGTGTATGGTCCTTCCATACTTAGGCTCAGAAACAGGAACGGGGAAAATGGAGCTATATTCGAAACCATTGGCGCCTCAGCGGCCCTTGTAGATTTTCTTTTTAAAACCGGCACAGTTGGATCACCTTTAGTGAGTAACATTCGCTTTGAAACAAGGAATTCCGCATTGTTCAGCACCGGCAACAGCATGGAGTGGCAGATTGGTCAGGCGGCAAGTCCGACATTGGTAGTAAGCGCTGCCACTACCGGCAACTCGTCGCTTTTGCGTGGAAATTTTGGTATTGGGAAAGCCGTTCCTACACAAAAATTAGATGTAAGCGGTAATATAAATGCAGACGGTTCGATATATGTTGATGGAACAGCTTCAAATACAGGTTCCGGAACCCCGGGGTTGATATTAGGCGGCACATCGAGTGGTGAAAGCATTTCGTCCAAACGTACTGCAGGTACAAATCAATATGGTATCGATTTTTACACATCCAGCAATAATCGCATGACAATTAATAATGCAGGTAACGTGGGAATCGGCACTTCCACACCCAACTCAACACTGCAAAATACAGGCTCTACATCAATGAGTATTACTACCCAAACATCCACTTACAACGTAGCGGACAACGATTACACAATACTGTGTAATAACACTTCCGCAATTTCGGTGTATCTGCCTACGGCAGTAGGTATTTCGGGCAGGATTTATATAATAAAGAGAATATCATCGGCTAATGTAACCGTAAATGCAGATGGCGCAGAAAAAATAGATGGCGCACTGACGAAAGTTCTAAATACATCATACGCAAGGGTTACTGTGCAATCAGATGGATCTAACTGGTTTATATTATCTAACTAATTTATTAAGAGTTTTGATTCCAAATAGTGTGCATTGAATCTTCATTCCAATAAAAATGATTATCAACAACAAAATATTTTTATCACTTCGTTCAGGTTTGCTTGCATTGGTTTTCCTTCAAAGTGGTGTAGCATTTTCCCAGGGTAAAATAATCGTGAAGGGTGCAACCATCAAAGTGAAAAATTCAGCCTTTGTTGTAACAAAAGATATTTCATTAACGAATTTATCTTCCGTAAGTGTTGATAGCTCAACACTAAAAGTTGCAGGCAGTATTAGCAGCAATAATAATATCGATGTGCAACAGGGAACGCTTGAAATGTATGGAGCCACTCCACAAACCATCCCTGCAAACAGTTTTACTGCCAATAAAATAAAGTATCTAACCATTAGCAATAATGTGACGCTCGCAGGCGAGGATAGCCTGACAGGTGTGTTATCCTTTGGCGCAGTCAACTCAAAAATATTTTCGACAGGTGGATTTCTCACCTTGAAATCGACGGCAGCAGCCACTGCATCAGTGGCAGATCTAACAAACGATAATACCAACTCCGGGAACCAGGTGTTAGGAGATGTTACTGCCGAAAGGTACATTCCGGCAATTAAGAAGTGGTTCTTTTTGTCCATCCCCACCAATACATTGCAGTCTGTAAAGGCTGCCTGGCAGGAAGGATGCGATTCCAACAAAAATTGTTTTGCTAATTATGGAACTCAGATTACCGGGGTGGGTGGGCTTGCGGCGGGCTTCGATCAATATACTTCAACGCCTTCCATGAAATCTTACAGTACAGCAGCAGATGCATGGATTGGAATTCCAAATACGCATACAGCACAAATAAATAATGTGGTGAATAACACCGTGGCCTACATGGTCCTCGTAAGAGGCGATAGAACAGCCACCACTCTTGCTAGCCCGGTCACGCCAACGATCTTGCGCACAAAGGGAGTGATCAAGCAAAGCACTCAGTCTCCGGTGACCATCGCTTCGCCTGCAACAGCTTTTACATCTGTAGGGAATCCGTATCCTTCCAGGATCGATCTCCGCAAAATGACGCCGGCTCCTACTTTATCTACAAAAATATATATCTGGGATCCGTATGCCACTATAGGAAGTGCGTATGGTCTTGGTGCATACCAGACCTTGACTTTCGATGGAAGTGATTTTACTGTTACTCCAGGTGGAGGCAGTTACCCCGCACAGAATCCAAACTATATAGAAAGCGGGCAGGCATTTTTCGTAGGCGGAAATTCAGCTCCGTATACAATCACTTTTAAA
This sequence comes from Chitinophagales bacterium, assembly GCA_038258515.1. GTDB lineage: Bacteria > Bacteroidota > Bacteroidia > Chitinophagales > Chitinophagaceae > Ginsengibacter. The sequence continues at coordinate 11,771 of JBBSPT010000035.1, forward strand.
GAAGATATAAAGCCCTCAGTGAATAAATTGCTTTCAACGCCCATAGGCATGAAGCAAAATATCAAGGTTGATCTCTATGCAGGCATCAGCGGAAAGTATATTTTAATGGATGGAGCAAAAGCCGACATAGGGAATAACTTTTCAGCTGGCATTGACGACAATGATGCTCTTAAAATTTCGAACAGTGCCGAGAACGTTGCATTAAGAAGAAATGGAAAGCTGTTAAGTGTGGAGCGATACAGCCCAATCATTTCTAATGATACTTTCTATCTTAACATAAAAAACATGAAAGTTCAATCTTATCAATGGAAGATGAATTTAAATAACCTCGCACTTGGCGGAATGACAGCATTTCTCCTTGATAAGTACAAACAAAGTCAAACCGCACTGACACTTAATAGCACAACGATTGTTGATTTTACTGTTGAGAATGTTGCAGGCTCTTATGCGCAGGATCGCTTTTCGATTGTATTTACACCAGCGGCTGTGCTTCCGTTAACTTTTACGAATGTAAGGGCTAACGGTAAAAAGTCAGCGATCAACGTTGAATGGGATGTAGCAAATGAGACTAATATACAGCAGTACGAAATTGATAAGTCTGTTGATGGAACTAATTATGAAAATGTACATACGACTACGGCAAAGAATTTACCGCAGAGTTTGTACGAATGGATAGATGAACAGGCTGCAACTGGATTTAATTATTATCGGATCAAGAGCGTGGATGTAAATGGCAAAATTGAATACAGTAAAGTTGTGAAAGTCTTCATGTCAGTACCTGGAAAAGGAATCAGTGTTTATCCAAATCCTATCCTGGGCGGTGTTGTGCGTATCCAATTCAAAAATCAATCGTCTGGTATTTATGGAGTGCGCATGTTCAATAAGTTGGGCCAGGCGGTAGTTTCAAAGCAAATTACGCATGCAGCCGGAGGATCTGTGGAATTGATTCAGTTTGATAAAAAATTAAGCAGCGGTATTTATCAATTGGAAATCACCAAGCCAGGGGGAGAACAGGTAAATATTAATGTGATTTATTAAATGATTTGGTTTTTGCTGCCCGCAATCTCTAATTCAAAGTATTGCGTTGCAGATAAGGCCGATGAAGAAAGGTTTATTTAAAAATGTAATTGATAATACTCAAGTCAAACTGCTTTCCTTGCCTTGAATATATTAATTCTTTTGTCTGTAAGATATTTTTCCCTGATTATTTCAAACACTGGCTTATTGTAAACTTTACTTTCAAGCCATGAAACAA
>JBBSPT010000036.1:0-12703 GCA_038258515.1 Chitinophagales bacterium
ACGTTACTTTTGACAGAAGCCACTTTTCAAATTTTGGTGATTTCAGTCTTAAATTTGAAACGGTGTACTTTATACAGGGCCCCGATTACACTCAATTTATGGACAGGCAACAAAATATTTACAATCAAATTTTAGAAACCTTTGAACGCGAAGAAATTGAATTCGCTTTTCCCACGCAAACATTGTTTGCAGGAAATTCTTTTTTGGAAAAAACAACCGAAGAATAATTTGTCCTACCGGGTTTTTTCAGCGAGGGGAATGTTCTATTGTGACACGAGATCTTTTGCTAAACGTTAGCCCAATTTTCACCGCTCTTGATCCGGTAAATAGTCATCTCGCTCACGTTATATTTTTCTGCTATTTGCTTATAGGTTAATTTTCGGCGAGGACTCTTTATAATCTCTTTAATCGCTTTTACCTGTTTCGCATTTAGCTTTAAACCCTGCGTGCGTGAACTTTGGATTTGCTTGTAAGCTATTTTATTCGGGCTATTTTGCTGGTGAGAGCTCACTTCATCCTGTGTGGCCCACTTTAGATTTTTAGTGTGGTTATCGGTTTTATCATGATTTAAATGAATAACAAATTTTTCCTTCGGAGAGTTTTTTGGATTGAACGCCTTGGCCACTTCCCTGTGAAAGTAAATAGTACCATTGACGTCGTTGATGTGAAGGTTCAATGTTTTATAGCCGGAAGTCAGGGATCCTCCAAGCAATTTTCCATCGGAATGGATGTCATCTTTGTAGCTTACAACCCTGCCATGCGATGAAATGGCGTACTTTTTTCTGAGCTGTTTCCAACCTTTGAATTTTAACTGTTGCCAGTTTTCACCTTTATTTTTTTTGATCATGATTTGAGGGTTTGAATAAAGTTACAAAACTAACGCTGGATCATATTTAAAAATTCTTCTTCATCTATTATTTTGATTGATTTTACTTTGCTGGCCTTTTCGAGCTTACTTCCCGCAGATTCGCCCGCAACGAGGTAATTGAGTTTAGTACTAACGGAAGAAAGAAGTTTTCCGCCGTGCTGTTCAGCAAGCTTTTCTGCTTCACTTCGTTTAAGGCCAGGAAGAGTTCCTGTAAATAAAAATGTGCTCCCGCTCAACACTCCTTCTTTAATTACTTCTTTATTCCCGCTCATGTTCAGCCCATAGTTCTCCAGGGATTCAATCATGCGTATGTTATCCTCATTCTCGAAAAATTCGAAAATGCTTTCACTGACTTTTTCGCCGATGTCTTTCATGTTTTTCAACTGATCCCGGGAAAAATCTGGCAGATCAAAAATCCGATCGACACTTCTGCCTAAGATTTTTGCAGTCGTCTCTCCCACATAGCGAATGCCGAGTCCAAAGATCAGCCTGTTCAGCGTTTGCGTTTTAGAATTTTCTATAGCTGCTTTCAAATTAGAAATCGATTTTTCGCCAAAACCCTCAAGCTTCGAGATTGCCTCAAAATCCAGCGAATAGATTCCAGGAATATTTTTCAGCAACCCAAGGCTATAGAATTTTCTAACGTTTGCTTCGCCGAGGCTCCTGATATCCATCGCATCCTTGCTCACGAAATGTATGATTCTCTCTACCACCTGCGCTTCGCAATTGATGTTTACGCATCGCCAAACTGCCTCTCCATCAGGCTTTACAAGAGGATCATTGCATACCGGGCAATTCACGGGGAATTTTATTTTCTCCTCAGTGCCATCCCGTAATTCTGCAAGAGACTTAACGATATAAGGGATCACGTCCCCTGCCCTTTCCACGACTACGGTGTCACCGATTCTCAAATCTTTTTCTTCAATTACATCTGCATTAAACAGGGAAATAGACGCAACCATTACGCCGCCGATATGGACCGGCTCGATCTTCGCAACGGGCGTGACTGAGCCGGTACGCCCAACCTGGAAGTCAACTCTAATTAATTTGGAGGTAGCTTGCCTCGCTTTAAATTTATAAGCAATTGCCCAACGCGGATGATGCGTGGTACTGCCGGTTTGCTGTTGTAATTCCACCTGGTCTACCTTTATGACCAGGCCATCTATTTCGTATGGCAGCTCATCTCTTTTGTTCTCAAATTCTTCGCAAAAAGTGATGACATTCTCTATGGAATTTAAAACCTTCTTTTGCCTTTGCGGCGCCTTAAATCCCAGGCTGCTTAACAACTCAAGCGATCCCGAATGCGATGATAATAAATGCGGACTTCCTCCCCGGTGGTCTTTTTTCATTTCAACAAAACTGATGTGATATAGAATTGCATCCAGCTTTCTTTTTCTTACAGCCGCAGGATCCTTCATTCGCAATGAACCAGCGGCAGCATTTCGAGGATTTGCAAGAGGAGACAAACCCTCATCGACAAGCGAAAGATTGTATGCGGCGAAACTTTCTTTCGTCATCAATACCTCTCCGCGTATTTCAATTTTTTGTATTCCGTAATCCGAGAATTTTGCAAAAAGCGGAAGGGATCTGATTTGCCTGATATTGTTTGTAACATCATCTCCTGCTACACCATCGCCACGGGTAGCACCTCTCGTAAGGATATCGTCTTCATAAATAAGAGAGATACTTGCCCCGTCAAACTTTGGTTCCGCGCAGTACTGTATACTTTGCTTATCTACCAATCCCTTCACTCTCTTGTCCCAATCCAGCAGGTCCTGGAAATTGTAACTATTGTCAAGGCTCAGCATCGTCACAAGATGAGCAACTGTTACGAAATCTTTGTTGAGACTGTTACCTACTCTTTGTGTTGGGGAATCAGGAGTAACCAAAGCCGGATTTTCCGTTTCCAGTTTTTCCAGCGACTTGAATAGCAGGTCGTATTCTGTATCCGAAATAAGTGAGTCATTTAAAATATAATAGCGGTATTCATGAAAACGGAGAACATCCTTCAACTCCATGATAGAATCCGGCTGCTTCAATAATTTCTTTGTTAACGATTGCAAGTCTCTTGTTTGACCCGGTGTGTACATCAAAGTTTTTATTGTAAAAATAAAATAGTCGGAATAAAGATTGATTTTTTCTCTACATCCTATGATCTTTCGTTTCGCAGATTAAATACCAACTTGGTGAACATTTGTCCCCGTTTAACAAATGTTAAACAAATCGTTTCCACTGATAAGCATTATTTTTATTTTGAACTGGCGTGAATGGACATCAAAACCGAACTCTTATATTTTTCATTTTCGCGATTTCTTCGCTGATCAATAAAAGAACATCCTATAAAATCATGAGAATTCGCAAACAAATAATCTTTGATCTTTAAAGCAAGATGTTGCATGATAGTAGAGCCCGAAAAAAAAATGCCAGGAACAGCAGAAAAAACGTTTAAATCGATCGGTGCGGAATTTCAAAAGACTGAAAAGTTTGCCCTCTCTGTTGATTGCGTCATATTCGGCTTTGATGACAATAAATTAAAAGTTTTGCTGATCCGGTCTGATCTAAAAGAGTTTAAAAACAAATGGACATTATTAGGAGATCTGGTTCGGCCAGACGAGGATATCGATGCTTCTGCCCATGACGTTTTACAGCAACGCACCGGGTTGAGCAACGTGTACCTTGAACAGGTGCATACATTCGGAGAAGTAAAGAGACATCTTTCCGGAAGAGTAGTTACCGTCGCATACTGTTCGCTGATAAACATTCAACATCATGAGTTGAAAAATCTTGATAATGAAATTCACTGGCATGACGTCGGAAGCGTGAGAAACCTGGCTTTTGATCACCAGAAGATATTTGAAACATGCTATGCATGGCTGCAAAAAAGAGTTCAGGAACACCCACTCGGTCTGAGCCTGCTTCCAAGAAACTTTTCGCTGCGCGAATTACAAAATTTGTATGAGGCCATTTTGAACATTAAACTCGACAGGAGAAATTTTAGAAAAAAATTTTTATCGATGGATTTCCTCGTTGACCTTGGAGAATTCGAGAAAAATGTTCCTCACCGCCCGGGAAAACTCTACAGATTTGACTATGACAAATACGAGCAAAACAAAAAGACCCGGTCAGGTATCGATTTTTAATTGCTTAACTCCGAAGAATCTGTTTCAATTTACCGCGAATTGATTTTACTACCAGTACCTCTTTTTCAAATAATTTGAAGTGAAGAACTCTTCGGAAATCTAAAAACGTTATCGGATTATACACAGTGAAAAGTAAGGCGAAGGGAAATCACTTCAGATCCCGTTCCGCTTGATGTGCACCAGCTATAAAATTGTGCTTGAAAAAAGGCTGCTTTCCAAGATGAACAACCAAAATAATATTCGTCTGGTACCATTCAGTAAGTTTTTGGCCACTAACGGCTGCGCCGTTCCATCTTAGGCATAATTCATGCAACATTGTTATTTTAAAAGACGCGAACCCATGAAGGCAATAAGAATCCATAAATTCGGAGGCCCGGAAGTTTTGATTTATGAAGATGCACAAAAGCCTAAACCCGCCGCTGACGAAGTCCTTGCAAAGGTATTCGCGTCCGGCGTAAACCCCATTGACTGGAAAATACGGGCGGGCTATGCGCAGACCCGGTTTCCGGTAAATTTACCGCTCATTCCCGGGTGGGATTTTTCAGGAGAAATAGAACAAATTGGAAGCGACGTTTCTAACTTAAAAGTGGGCGATGAAGTTTATGGAAAGCCTGACGCTACCCGGGATGGAACGTACGCAGAATATGTTGTTGTAAAAGCTAACCAACTAAACTTTAAACCTAAAAGCATCAGTCACCGGAAAGCCGCAGCCGTGCCTTTGGCAGGACTGACTGCATGGCAAGCCTTGTTTGATCACGGCCATCTTCACCAGGGACAAATTGTGTTGATTCATGGAGCCTCCGGCGGTGTTGGATCTTTTGCAGTTCAGTTTGCCAGGTGGAAGGGAGCCTATGTTATTGGAACTGCATCAGCAGAAAATACGGATTTTTTATATGACCTTGGAGTTGACGAAGCCATCGACTATAAAAATCAAAAGTTCGACGAACAAACCTGTGACGTTGACCTCGTAATTGACCTTATTGGAGGCGAGACACAGATGCGATCTCTCGCGATAATTAAAAATGGTGGCCGCCTCATTACCACGGTTGCAGCCGAATTTGGAAAGCAGGCAAAAGCAAGAGATATCCACCTCGAAAATTTCCTGGCAAAATCAAAACCATCAGACCTGCAGCAGATTGCAGACCTTATTGATTCAGGAAAAGTGAAACCGGTAATTGCTGGATTCTTGCCCTTGAAAGAAGCGGCTAAGGCACATGAACAAAGTGAAACCGGTCATACTCGTGGCAAAATAGTACTGACGATTGAAAATGAAAATTTCTAATCTCGCCGGAACAATTTTCTTCGGAGCAAAGAATTTATTCTTCAAAACAGACAAGTTTCTCACGGCGTATTTTTATTCTGTCAAATGATCATCCTTCTTTACTTTCTCAAACTCCGTTGCAAACTTTTACCATTTTGCATCGTTTAAAATTTGCAAATTATCTGCGGAGCATTCTTCTCCTGGGTTCTTAACTGCTGCGTAAAATATTTATCTTTAATATTCAGCATCTAACAAAAATTCTCCCGGTGTAAAATTTGATCAAAGACAGCTTATGTACGAATCCATCGATGACATAATTGCATCGCTTACTGCTATTGTTTCAAATTGTGAACAAGCGAAAAATCGCAGCGGATATTTTGCTGCATTATATAAGCGAATGACCATTGCAGTGAAGGAAGGAATTGAAAACAATGCTTTTGTTGATGGAAAGCGAATGGAGAAATTAGACATCGTCTTTGCAAACCGCTATCTGTCTGCCTACGAAGCATATCATAAAAAGGAGGAATGCAGCAATTCATGGAAGTATGCTTTTGACGGCTGCGTCAATGAATCGCTTACTGTAATACAGCAACTAATACTTGGTGTCAACACCCACATCAACCTGGATCTCGCCCTTGCTTCTGCGATCACTGCTCCGGGTGATTCTATCCATGCCCTTGAAGGAGATTTCAACCGCATCAATGAAGTGATTGCTTCGTTGTTCGATGATGTGCAACAAAGTCTTGAGGAAGTTTGGTGGCCGATGAAATTCTTGAAACGAGTAGGTAAAACGCAGCAAACGGATGTGTTGAATTTTAGCATTGGTGCAGCCAGAAAAACTGCATGGGCAAATGCTGTTATCTTAGCAGGACTTAATGAAAACGAGCAGCATGCCTTCGTTCAGCAAATGGACCAAATCGTTTATCGTATTGCCGAAAAAGTAATTAATCCGGGAGTTGTTGCCGGTACATTGATGAAAATTGTGCGTATGACTGAATATAACGATGTGGCCCGAACGATAAATTTGATCGATACAACCGTTGTAAACTAATTGAAGCATTTCCCGCAGTGCATTCGCGGTCCGGGGACTAAATTTCATTTTCCTAAATAAAAAAGAATGAAAACTGTCAACGATTGGCTAAACGAGTACGGAGAGAATCACCGGAATGAAACAAACAAGTTGATTCACTGGATTTGTGTGCCATCAATTTTCCTTTCAATCACCGGTTTACTTTACGCAATAAAATTACCTCTATGGATGGGCGGGAATTTGCAGTTGAATGTTGCAATGATCGCATTGATTCTTGCCGTTCTCTATTATTTCTCACTTTCAATTACATTGGGATTTGGCATGCTCGTTTTTTCACTGATGTGCCTGTTCTTATGTTATGCTGTTGAGACCTATTTGAAAATTTCGCTGGCTTTATTAAGTGTGATCGTGTTTGTCGTGGCGTGGATCGGGCAATTCTACGGCCACAAGGTTGAAGGTAAAAAACCGTCATTCTTCAAAGATGTGCAGTTTCTATTAATTGGCCCGATGTGGCTGATGAGTTTTATTTACAAAAAAGCAGGGATCAAATATTAGCCTCATTCTTCGCCGCTAAAATGATTTTTTATCAATGCGGCCCGGGAATTTCCAACCACTTCCGCGAGCTCATCAACTGATAATTCTTTTATTTTCTTTACAGATTTAAATTTCTTCAGAAGATTGTCTGCGGTGCTTTTACCAATACCGCTAATCGTTTCTAATTCGTTCACGAATGTGCCACGACTGCGCTGGTTGCGATGAAATGTAATTCCAAACCGGTGAACTTCATCCCTGATTCTTCTGATCAATTTGAGGCTTTCGCTATCCCATGGCAGCTTAATTGACTGCATGTCACCAGGGAAAAAAATTTCCTCTTCATTCTTTGCCAGCCCTACAACTGTCGTCTTTCCATCCAACTCCAAATCCTTGAGCGCTTCTACAGCAGCGTTAAGTTGTCCTTTTCCTCCATCAATAATTACAAGGTCAGGAAGCGGAATGTTTTCCTGTAACACACGCTTATACCGGCGATATACAACTTCCTTCATGCTTGCAAAATCATTAATACCGGAAACAGTTTTAATATTAAATCTCCGGTAATGATCTTTATCAGGCAATCCATTTCTGAAATGGACCATTGCCGCTACCGGGTAGCTTCCCTGGAGGTTCGAATTATCAAAACACTCAATGATTTCCGGGACACTGGATAAGTGCAGATCACTTTTCAACTGCTGCAACACCTTTTGCTTTTCCTTTTCTGATTTGCCCTCGAGTTGCAACATCTTCTTGCGCTTGATTTCTTCAATAAAATAGTTCACATTTTTTTCCGAAAGTTCAAGCAGCTTCTTCTTATCTCCCGCTTTGGGAACCGTGATTACAACTTCGCTTACGGGGAAATCGATTTCAAAAGGAACGATGATCTCTTTGGAATCGCTGTTAAAAGTTGAGCGCAGTTGTGCAATGGCAAATGATAAGACTTCGGCTTCCGTCTCATCTAATTGCGGCTCCAACACAATTGTTTTTGTCAATACAATTGTCCCTTCACTAACCATCAGGTAATTGATGTAGGCTATACGTCCATCTTTGAGTAAGGAGAAAACATCGGCATCTCCCACATGCTCATGCACCACTTTTGACCTGGCTTTATAATTTTGAAGATGGTCTATTTTTTTCCTTAGAATTTCTGCTTTTTCAAACTGCATTTCCCGCGCCTGCTTTTCCATCTCACTCTTGAATTGCTGAATCACCGGGTTTAAATTGCCTTTCATCAAATTCTTTAATTGAGAAAGGCCTTCCGCATAATCTTGAGGAGTCTGCAATCCTTCACATGGACCTTTGCAGTTACCAAGATGATATTCCAGGCAAACTTTAAACTTCTTCTTTTTGATGTTGGCTTCCGTTAAGTTGAGTTTGCAAGTGCGCAACTGCACATTTTGTTTTATAAAAATTAGTAATTCTCTCACTTTTCCGACTGAGGTAAAAGGACCGAGATACTGCGAACCGTCGTTGATCTTTGACCTGGTAAGGAAGACGCGTGGGAAGGGTTCGTTTTTGATAACCAGATAGGGGTATGATTTATCATCCTTCAGGTTAATGTTGAATCTCGGCTGAAACTGTTTTATCAACGAATTCTCGAGCAGGAAAGCATCCTGTTCATTGTCGACGATGGTAAATTCAATTTTAGCAATGCGGCGAACCAACTCGTAAGTTTTGTAGCCGGTGAAGGTTTTTGTAAAATAGGAACTTACTCTTTTACGAATATTTTTCGCCTTGCCGACATAGAGTAATTCGCTCTTCTCATCGAAATATTTATAAATTCCCGGCTGGCTGGGTAAGGTTTTCAGTAAAGATTGAAATACAGCATTAGTCATTGGAAATTATTTGCCTGATTTTAGCGAACAGGCTTTTTACTTGTTAAAATCCCATTTGACAGTTTCTTCAATTACAACGGGCTCCTTTCCGGGCAATTGTCTAATGGATCGTACATTAAACCATTTACCGGGCATCCACGTAAGCTGAATCGTGACCGGCAACGAATCTATCCGTTCTTCTTTCAACATATAAATGCGTGAAACACTGTTTTTTTGTGGATCGATATATACATCGAGATGCTTCAGCTTTATTGAATCCGGCTTATTGGGTTTTGCATCATAAGAGAAGGTGTATGCATTTAAAGTCTGGTCAAGAAATGATTTTCCTTCAAAAAATGCAGCCATTGAAGCCGAATCGAACAATGGATGGAGAAATGGTTGCGCCAATCTCCGGATATCCTCCCGTTTTAACCAAGTTGAATCTTTATGATTTCCATTGAGATTAATCTTCAAAGGAGTGACAGGCTCCTGGTCCAGTTCATTTAGCTGGCCCATTATATATTCAGTAACAGGGAAATATACAACTGCTGTTTCAGGCTCAACTTCCCGCGGAACTAATGCTTGTTCTTGCTGGTTGCATGCTCCGGAAAATAAGAACAAGGCGAAGACAACTACCTTGGAAAATTTCTGCATTTGCAAAATTACAAATAAAAAAAAGCCGCTGCAGGGTACGGTGCAACGACTTTTGAAAATGGTAGTTAAAAAATAAAAACGAAAGACAAAAAATTTTATTGCGGGAATGTTCCAAATAATTAAATCCTCTATTTACTTATACCAACTCTTATACCATAATCGATCAAATGCTCTTTGGCAGGATAAGATTTTTCATAAGAGGACAACCATTGATACCGGATGTTAGGTCCAACATTCCATCTAAATTTATTTGACCTGAAAGAAACAAAAGGCGCGAAGTTGCTGCCCACATTCCACTTCCTCAATAAATCAGGCACTTCTACGAAATTTTTCCCGTTGGAAGAAAGTACAAAAGCATCCGCATTAATAACATAGGTTGGTTCAACATCAAATCCTAATTTGACTTGAATTTTGTCATTAGCCCAAACCTTGTATTGTAGACCAACCGGTATAGATGCCTGGTAGCTAAAATTGTGCAACGTTACTGTTGAGATTCCTGTTCCATCTCCATAGTGAGTTACAAACCCACGTGTGTAGGTATCTCCAGTCGATGGATCTTTCAACAAAAGATTCGAAAGCGTTGGATGTACAAGATTGGAAACAATATTGTAACCTGAACGGGTAATATTTGCACCGACAGTGACCTCTAAATTCGGAATGATCGCATAATTCATTTGCAGTCCGGCTTCAAAGCCTATCGCCGAAGACCGGATCACCCGCATGTCATTCTGCATCTGTTGTGAGCTTGAAGCCACAAGAGTAGAATTCAACACCGGGCTTTTTAGCGGCTTCCCTTTAAAGACCACATTGCTCATAGATGCGCCGGCATAATATACCCAACTGATTTTAGCATTCTTTTTCTTTTTTGTTCTTGTGGCTTCTCTTGTTCCGTTCGTTGTATTTTCTGCATTCGCAGCAAGCCCGGCCTCGATAGAAATGTCAAAAACCGGCTGGATGGAAAGTTGATTCTTCGGTTGCTTCTCTATAAAAGGATGAGGTAATAAGAAGGCTGATGAATTTTCAATTACACCGGGAATATTCGATATTCCTACAATGCTGCTTTCGTTAAAAGCATCTGTGATGCCGGGAAAAATATTCCCATGATGCTCAGATGGAAATATTGCATTTCTATGTTCCGATGTTGTTTTGCCCTGTATCGAAGCATCTGCTACAAGTCCGGATAGAGAAGGCATATTTCCGTGATCTTTAACGCCGGCTACCTTCGTTCCGGGATCAGTTTTCAATCTACGATTGCCCTTTCCTTCAGTTCTTTTGGAAGCAGGATTTACTTCATTGCTTTTGAGATCCCTGGAGTTTTGAGATCGGTTCTCTACAGCTAAAGCTACACCGTTACTAACCTGGTTCTGCAACTTTTCACTTTGCTGTATATCCTGGGCACTTTGTGGGTTGTTCGCGCCTGCCGAAGAAACTATTTTACCACCGGCGATTACATTCTTTTCTGTTGCGTTTTTATCCGGATTTGTATTGATATAGCCCACAAACACTATTGAGAAAATCAACAGGAGGGAAATCATTACAGAAGGCCACCTCCTTCCGGGATGGAGATCATTGTAAATTCCGTACCATACTTTTTTAGAGGGAACCATCTTTAGCTGGTTCATTTGTTCTTGCAAGGAAAGCTCAAAATCATCTAGGTAAAATTTTTCTTCCATTAGTCACGTTTTCAATTGTCGAGGTAATAAGAGTTAAATTTTGGTTTTGGTTTTAAAAACTTAAAGACTTCCGGACACCATTCGCACTTTTTGTCTTGGTATTTGAAGCATTTGGTTTTTAAGCAGGATGTCTTCAAGCATGGCTTTAGCGCGTGTATATTGTGAGCGGCTGGTACTTTCTTCAATATCCAATATGGACGCAATCTCCCTGTGGGAATATCCTTCTATTGCATATAAATTCAATACTGTTCGGTATCCCAATGGCAACAACCTGATACACTCCACAATTTGCTTTGCCTGTATGAGAGATGGAATATTGTCTCCTTTCAAATGCAGCGTACTGGCATGAAAAAGGTCAACAGTATCACAGAACTTTTTGTTTTTCTTCAAGATATTGATGCAAGTGTGCACTATGATTCTCCTGATCCACCCCTCAAGAGCCCCTTGCCCTCGAAACTGGCGAATTTGCGAAAACACTTTGATGAATCCTTCCTGCATCATATCTTCCGCATCTTCCCGATTCCGGGCAAAACGATAGCATACTCCGAGCATTCGAGGGCTGAAGCGACCGTACAACACTTCCTGCGCGGAAGCATCATTCTTTAGACAGCCCGCAAGCATTTGCTCTTCTGTCATATATTTTTGCTTGGTTTAACCCTACTAAGGTAAGACAAAAAATGAGTATCATAGCTGCTTGGATTTTAAAAATAGCCTGATAATTTTTCCATAGACAGACGGCTTAAAAACGATCAGTCAAAATTTTACGTCAAGCTTCCTTATAGATTGTCACTTTGCCACTATCAAAATTTCGCTGGTGCAAAACATAGATAACTCTTCGCCGGGCCATGAAAATGGATTCAATTTCCCGGGAAAAAATTTAACCGATTAAAATATTCCCGGTCATCTGTTCCGGTATTGGAAGCTTCATCAATTTTAAAATCGTGGGCGCTATGTCTCCCAGTTTTCCAGGTTTTAATGGCCCTTTCCATTCGTTGTCAATTACGAACAATGGAACAAGGTTCATTGTGTGAGCCGTATTCGGCGTCCCATCGGGATTTATCATGTAGTCTGCATTTCCATGATCCGCAGTTAAAAAAATCGTGTAATCATTTTCAAGTCCGGCAGTTACAACTTTTTTAACACATTGATCTACCGTTTCGACGGCTTTAACCACCGCACTCCATACCCCGGTATGACCAACCATATCAGCATTTGCATAATTGAGGCAAATAAAATCAAATGTCCTATTTTTTATTTCCGGCAATAAAGCATTTGTCACTTCCAGGGCGCTCATTTCCGGCTGAAGATCATAAGTGGCCACTTTAGGCGAAGGAATCATAATTCTTTTTTCACCGTTGAATGGAATTTCCCGGCCGCCGCTAAAGAAAAAAGAAACGTGGGGATATTTTTCAGTTTCTGCTATCCGAAGTTGCTTTTTATCATGAGCTTGCAAAATTTCTCCAAGTGTATTAGCCAGGTCATCCTTTTCGAAAATGACATTGATATTCTGGAAACTGTGATCATACCTCGTCATCGTCGTATAATTTAAATCAAGTGGCTCCATGCCGTATTCCGGGAAAGCCTGCTGGGTCAGCGCTTCCGTTATTTCCCTACAACGATCTGTGCGAAAATTAAAGCATATAACTGCATCTCCATTTTGAATACCGGACAAGGGAGTCGCGGAATTAATGATCGGCATTAGAAATTCATCGGTGACGGCGTTTTTATAGGA
>JBBSPT010000037.1:0-12554 GCA_038258515.1 Chitinophagales bacterium
CTTTCTTTTATATTTTATGCTGATTCATGGAGTAAAGATGGAAAAATACCTTCATGATATAATGCCGCTGCAACCATCCAATAGTGAGATGCTTGGCACGGAGACAAGTCTTATGATTCGTGCAAATGCCATTGGTATTCCCGCTCTTGCCATCATACAAGGTGTTGTCGGCACTCTCGGGTATTGGATATTTGGTATAAACGACTTTGGTCTTTGGGGCTTTCTGACAGGTGTCGCCTCATTCATCCCAATTGTAGGTACAGGTCTTATTTGGGTGCCTCTCACAATTTATCTTCTTGCAATGAACAACATTTGGCAGGGGGTAGGGCTGGCAGTTTATTCTTTAGTCGTTCTTTCCCAAATCGATTATGTAGTTCGAATAACATTGCTTCGTAAAATCGGAGATGTACATCCGATCATAACTATAATAGGAATTATAATAGGCCTGAGTATGTTCGGATTTTTCGGGCTGGTGTTCGGTCCTTTGCTGATCAGTTATTTCATAGTGCTCGTGCGGATCTACCGTAACGAATTTAATTCTGAGCCAATTATTCCACTGCACGAAGAAAAGAAAGAATAGCTCGACTGGACTTAATCTGTTGCTTGTAGTTTTCTATTAGCCTTCTCCTATTTGTTTTGAGCTCACTTCCCTGAATGTGAAAAAGTAAAAGTTTTTTTATTTTGTAAATTTGCCTGCTTCACAAAAAAGGCCCTACATGAAGAACCGTTTTGCTTATCTCATTGTCGTTTTTCTCTTTACTTTTTCATCATCAATCTTTTCACAGCCCAAGTATGAATTCCGGGGAGTGTGGATTGCAACAGTTGATAACATTGATTTCCCTTCTACAAAATTTTTAAGTTCCTATGCTCAGCAGGCAGAATTTGTGGGCCTGTTGAATATGCACAAAAAAAATGGCATGAACGCAGTGGTTGTCCAGATACGTCCTGCAAGCGATGCGTTCTATCCTTCGCAACTTGAACCCTGGAGCGAATGGCTTACCGGCAGGCAGGGAAAGCCACCTTCACCATATTATGATCCGTTGCAGTTTATGATAACTGAAACTCATAAGCGTGGAATGGAATTTCATGCCTGGATGAATCCTTACAGGGCAGTATTTAGTATAAGCAAATCATCGATAGCACCGACTCATGTTACTCGCTTACATCCCGGTTGGTTCATTGATTATGGCGGGAAGCGATACTTCGATCCGGGAAATAAAGAGGCCCAACAGTTTGTGACAGATGTTGTACGCGATGTGGTGCATAGGTATGATGTGGATGCGATCCATTTCGACGATTATTTCTACCCCTATCGTATCAGCGGAAAAGAATTTAATGACCGTGAGAGTTTTCGGAAATACGGAAACGGGATGGACCTGGAAGACTGGAGGAGAAGCAATGTGGATTCAATTATTGTAAAGCTCAATGAAGCCATAAAGCAGGAAAATAAATTTTGCAAATTCGGAATCAGTCCTTTCGGTGTGTGGAGGAATATTGCTAAAGATCCCGAAGGGAGTAAAACGACGGCCGGGCAGACTAACTATGATGATCTGTATGCTGACATTTTACTTTGGTTAAAGAATAAATGGATTGACTATATAGTGCCACAATTGTATTGGGAGTTTGGGCACAGAGTGGTTGGGTACGAGGTGTTGATTGACTGGTGGGCCAAACATGCTTACGGGCGTCAAATGTATATCGGCCAGGGAATCTACCGGTCGCTCGAGCCAAAGTCATATGCCTGGAAAAACAAGAATGAGTTGCCAAACCAAATAAAGCGATTGCGGGAATATCCACAAATACAGGGAAGCGTATTTTTCAGCAGCGCGACATTCTTCCGTAATCCCAATGGATGGAGCGATAGCCTCAGGAACAATTATTACAAATACCCTGCGATAGTTCCCCCGATGGAATGGATCGATTCAGTAAAACCGGCAAAGCCGGAACTGGTGTTTGACAGTAATAAGGCCAGGATGATAACCAATGAGCTGGAACTGTATCTCCGGGATGATACTGCAGTTTCCAATCTCAACCGATATGTTATCTACGGCTTCAATAACATGAATGCCATAGATGCAAATGATCCTAAAAATATAGTTGATATCGTGGTTTCAGGGAATAATTTATATAAGTTCAATTTGAGAACTATTCCTCAAAGCCAAAATAATATTGTGATTGCTGCTACTGCACTTACTGCCACAAATAACGAAAGCGAATTAAGTTCGTATATATTGCTTGAGCGAAGGGGCAACGGTTGGCAGATTGTACGCGACAACGATAGATAGAAAGAATAAAATATTGTTGAATAATTTTTCAGCGGCTCAGCGAACTTACCTTTTTCAGGTTCTCGATGATCATTTCCCTGCTATCGGTAATTCCCTGGATGACCAGACTTACCTGTTCAGCTATTTCGCTTTTTCTCCGTGAGATCAATTCCAGCCTTAGTTTTTTTTCATCCTCACTTTCTGATGGAGTTGCCTGCCCGTTTCTCATAGCAATAACCATTTTTTTTAAGTCCTCGTCTGCGTCTTTTGACGCCTGCACCATTATCAGCGTGGTTATAGCATGCAAATCCCTGTCTATAATATTTTTAAAAGCAGCGCTAGTATGTAACACATTAAAAAGACTATCACCGTTTGGCCGGGTATTCTTCAATAACTTCGCCTCGCTGACGATGATCGTTTTTAATCTTGGTTTGATGTTTGGCATCGCTTTATTGTAAAATGCATCAGCTTCCGGCGGCATTGCCATTGGAACCTGCGAAAAACCTTTATTTTGAAAAGCAGCAAAAAGAAGAAGTACAAAATTTCTCATGATCTTTTTTTGGTACGAAAGGACTTCGGCGTTAGCAATAGTTCGCAACTATTCAACGAATAAAATGAGAAAAAATTGAGTCAGGTTTCGCCATTGTACAAACAGAGACTGGTGCGCTGTATCTGGCGCAATGATATCTCACGATTAAATTCTCATCGCTCCTTTTTCGGTGTTTTCTGGCATCTCACATTTTTAAATCCTCACATTAATTTAGAAAGGGGAACTGATAAATTACGAAAATGAATACAGCAGAACACAGACGCTTAAAAGCTAATTCAAAAAAGGATATTCCCCTGGAATTGTGGGGACCTTATGTGAGCGAACGACAATGGGGCACCGTGCGTGAAGACTATAGTACGGATGGAAATGCCTGGGAATACTTCCCCCATGATCATGCCAGGAGCCGCGCATACCTGTGGGGTGAAGATGGGATAGCCGGCATATCAGACATTTATCAAAATATGTGCTTTGCGATTGCTTTGTGGAACCGGAAAGATCCCATTCTGAAAGAAAGACTTTTCGGGCTAACGAACATGGAAGGCAACCATGGCGAAGATGTAAAGGAATTATATTATTACCTGGACAATCTGCCTACTCATTACTACATGAAATATCTGTACAAATATCCGCAGGCGGCTTTCCCTTATGATGAACTCGTTAACAAAAATGCATCCCTCGGGAAACATGATCCGGAATATGAGATATTGGATACAGATGCTTTCAAACAAAATAAATATTTTGACGTCTTCCTGGAATATGCTAAAAACAAAAGCGATGATATTTTTATAAAAATTGAAATTGTCAACAGGGGCAATGAAACAGCACCAATTGTTGTACTGCCGACATTGTGGTTTTACAATAGATGGCAATTTCGTCCGGATGAAAAAAAGCCATCTCTCGGACTGAATGATTCCCAATCGATTTGGGCTAAGGACGATAACCTTGGAAAATATTATCTCTATTTCAGCGAAGCAGATGATATTTTATTTACTGAAAATGAAACAAACTACCAGCGGTTATTTGACCGGCCAAACAAGACTGAGTTTGTAAAAGATGCAATCAATGATGCAATTGTGAATGGAAAGGATTACGGGCGACTAAAACAAAAAAAAGACGGAACGAAGTCTTCAGCGGTATATAATTTAGAATTAAAGGCTAAAGAATCTCGCAAGATATTTCTTCGTCTTACAAAAAATAATACTAAAACACCTTTTAAAGAAAACTTTGAAAAGATTTTTGATCTCAGGAAGAAAGAAGCCGATAGGTTTTACGAGGCAATACATCCGGGGCATACCGATCCCGATCAAAAGAACATACAGCGCCAGGCTTTTGCCGGATTGCTTTGGAACAAACAGTATTACCATTATGATGTGGAGCGGTGGCTCTCGAAGAGCGATGGAATCACTCCCATAACAGAAGAACGCCTGCAGGGCCGTAATCACCGGTGGAAATATTTAAAAAACCAGGATGTAATGTCCATGCCTGACAAATGGGAATATCCGTGGTATGCCAGTTGGGATACGGCTTTTCATTGTATATCCCTGGCTATTATAGATCCTGTGTTTGCAAAGCACCAGTTGCTGCTGTTGATGAGAGAATGGTTTATGGATCCACAGGGTCAGTTGCCAGCCTACGAATGGAATTTTGGCGATGTAAATCCACCGGTACAGGCTTTCGCGGCGATCCAGGTTTACCTGACTGAAATGAAAACTTACGACAGAAAGGATGTCGATTTCTTAAAAATAGTTTTTCAGAAACTGATTATCAATTTCACGTGGTGGATAAACCGGAAAGATGCAGACGGCAACAGTATTTTTGAAGGAGGTTTTTTAGGTCTTGATAATATCGGATTGTTTAACAGGAGCATGATGCTTCCCGGCGATATGCTGCTTGAGCAGGCGGACGGCACCAGTTGGATGGGTATGTATGCGCTGACCATGATGGATATTGCACTGGAAATTGCCACCCACGATGCAACCTACCAGGATACAGGTACGAAATTTTATGAGCACTTTGTAATCATCGCAGAGGCCCTGAATGAACTGGGACTTTGGAATGAAGAAGATAAGTTTTTTTACGATGTTTTGTCAATCAACAATTCAGATGCGTTTCCACTCAAGGTGCGAAGTGTAGTAGGGCTCTCACCGCTTTTTGCGGTTTCAATCATCGAAAAGAAAGTGTTTGAGAAACTCCCGGATTTCACTCGAAGAGTGAAGTGGTTCCAAAATTACCGCGAGGCAAATAATAAATATTTGCCAAGCCAGGTAACGAGAAATGATGAATGCCTTTTATTGTCGCTTGTGCATAAAGTACGGTTAAAGGACTTGCTGGATCGCTTGCTGGATGAATCAGAATTTTTATCAGAGGGCGGAGTCCGTGCTTTGTCAAAAGCATATGATCAAAATCCATACACCCTGAACAGCAATGGGCATAGCTATTCAATACAGTATGATCCCGGTGACGCGACCACCGATATGTTTGGTGGAAATTCCAATTGGCGGGGGCCCGTATGGATGCCGATTAATTTTCTTTTTATCAACGCAATAAAAATGTTTGGAGAATTCTACCAGGAAGAATTGAAAGTAGAATGTCCAAAAGGCTCGGGACATTTTCTAAACCTGACTGAGGTCTCGAGATTTCTTCAAGCCAGGTTGTTGCATATTTTTGAATTGGACGACCAGCATAGAAGACAGGTCAACGGGCCTTACAACTGGTT
The DNA here is from genome assembly GCA_038258515.1 of Chitinophagales bacterium. Classification (GTDB taxonomy): domain Bacteria; phylum Bacteroidota; class Bacteroidia; order Chitinophagales; family Chitinophagaceae; genus Ginsengibacter. The sequence continues at coordinate 5,531 of JBBSPT010000037.1, forward strand.
TTATCAACAGGAAGAAAATCGCAACCTTGTATTGTTTTACGAGTATTTCCATGGAGATAATCTGCGTGGCCTTGGCGCCAGCCATCAAACGGGATGGACCGCATTGGTCGCTAATCTTTTGTTTGATTTCAAAGAAGGATGAAGTAATAATACCTCTGGTTCAGAAAATTTCTTGGACGCAATCAATTCCTGGATAATATCTAACCACTGAAAGACTAAGCTTCCAGCATAATACATTCTTTCTCTATTCGGGTTTAAATCCGAAAATTATAAGTCGCTTAATTTTGCAATAAAGATTCTAAGGAGTTTACACGTATTTGCATCACATGTCAGGCAAACATCAACATCATAATCATGATCATTCATCTTCCATGTTCACCGGAAGCAATACGCGGCCATTTGTAATTGGAATTGCGCTGAATGTTGCTTTCGTAATTATCGAGGCGGTCGCGGGTCTTGTCAACAATTCTATTTCGTTGCTCACCGATGCAGGTCACAACCTGAGTGACGTGGCAAGCCTGTTGTTATCTCTTCTCGCATTCAGGCTTGCAAAGAAAAGTTCTACAAAAAAGTTTACGTATGGATACAGAAAGACAACGGTGCTTGCTGCGTTCTTAAACGCAGTGTTGCTATTGGTTGCCATTGGAATTTTAGGTTATGAATCTTTTTCCAGGCTTGCTCATCCTGAGTTAGTGAATGGAACTGCAATAGCGTGGGTCGCAGGAGCCGGCATCGCGGTGAATGCCATTACAGCAATGCTTTTTTTTAAAAATAGGGAGAGTGACCTTAATATTAAGAGCGCTTACCTCCACATGGCGAGTGATGCTCTGGTTTCGGTTGGAGTAGTCGCAGGAGGCATAGCAATCTACTATACAGAATGGTACTGGATTGATCCTGTGATCGGGCTTGTTATAATGGTAGTAATTCTTTTGAGTACATGGTCCCTGTTGCGGGATAGTTTTAACCTTACTGTGGATGCCGTTCCCAGTGGAATCAGCCTGGAAGAGATAAAAAAGGTGATTGTTGGCCAGCCGGATGTGTTGGAGGCCCACCACATTCACATATGGGCATTGAGTACAAAAGAGAATGCGCTGACAGCTCATATTTCGTTAAATGAAAAACTCGATTTTGATGCAAAGATGAATTTGGTAAGAAATTTGAAACATGAATTAAAGCACCATAAAATCCATCACAGCACAATTGAAATTGAAAATGAACTTTCGCATTGCAAACAGGAAGATTGCTGATGAATTTTTTAAAATCTTTGTAGCGATTTTTCCGGCTTCATTTCAATTTATTTGCTTGGATTTATCACTTAAAAATTGTAAACATGGAAGACAAGATTGCAAATCACCAATTCATAGAATTTGCGGAGCGCCGGCTCGAAGAACATCTGGCCGAATTGAACACGCGTTACCAGGGCCGCGAGATGGCAAATGAAGATGAAAGAAAGATCGCTTATGACAGGCATTTTAAAATGTTTACAGCAGAACTTGAAGAAAAAAGTAAGGAATTAGGTGCAGAAGCAGATGTCGAAGACACTATAAAAAAATACCAGAACAAATTTAAGAGCTCACAAGGTCAATAAATAAATGATGGCAGTCGTGCATGCAATTGGGAATTTCTTTTGGCGGATATTCAAGGCAATTTTTATCAGGAAGAAAGATTGCTGCAAATAAATGGAGGAATGTTTTTGTTATTTTAATAATGGCTTGCCGGTTCTGAAGCAGATTCCTTTAAAGATTGCAATGAGGTGACTATGCTGGTTTACAACTTTTACCTCGTACACCCCAGTCGATCTCCCATTGTGTATTTCGTTCGCTTCTGCAGTGAGTACGTCGTCAACATGCACGGGCTTAATGAAATTAATCGAAGTATCCATCGCAACTGACAAATTATCTCTGCTGTTGCAAGCAAAGGCGAAAGCGCTGTCTGCGAGGGAAAAGGCAATGCCTCCGTGAACAATGCCAAGTCCATTCATCATTTCCAGACGAACGGTCATCTTAATTTTACTATAACCTACTTTTATTTGAATGATTTCTATACCCAGCCATTGACTAAAAAAGTCAGTCTCAAGTACATGCTCAACGACCTGCCTCGCTAATTTATCTTTATCCATTTATTGTTTTTATCTGCTTTGAGGTTGTTTTTTTCTAATAAAGCCGTTGAAGCTATTTTTATTTTTGCGATAAGTGTAAAATTAGTTGTTTTAAAATGGCGCTTTCAAAAGCTAAAATTCAGGATTACAATGTTGTCACATTTCCCTATATTCATTTTGAGATTACAAAAATATTATAGATTGGCATCAGGACTAAAATACTCCGCAGGCCTTGATTTTGATTTTAACGGAATGGGATTATATATTTTTGCAGCAAACGAAATTGCCGGATGACTTTAAATGCTGTTGACAGGGTGGAGACGATCTCACCTGCTGATTTCAGAAAAAATTATTATTTACCAAAAAGGCCTTTGGTTATAGCTGGCCTTGCAAAGGATTGGCCAGCGGTAAAGCGCTGGACCTGGGACTACTTCAAACAGGTGGTTGGCGATCAAAAAGTGGCACTTTATAACAATGTGAAGAGCGACGCTTACACGGCTATTAATACCGCTGACGATTACAAAACTTTTGGTGAATACATTGATATGATTCAAAAAGGACCTGCTGCTTGGAGGATTTTCCTGTTCAATATTTTCACGCATGCACCCCAGCTTGTTAGCGATTTTACGTGGCCTGAGCACCTCATGAAAGGTTTTGTAAAAAAATATCCAATGCTTTTTACAGGTGGTGAAACTTCCATCACTCACATGCATTTTGATATTGATCTTTCTCACATCCTTCACACACAGTTTGCCGGTAGAAAAAGAATTTTGCTCTTCCCTCACGAAGAACAATACAAGCTTTACAGGAAGCCCTTTGAAGTGCTCAGCCTACCTGACTTTTCAAATTATAAATTGGACCCTGCAATACCGGATTACAACAAGTTTCCCGCGCTGAAGCATGCTGCCGGTTATGAATTAATACTTGGCCATGGCGAAACGCTGTTCATGCCTGCGGGTTACTGGCATCATATGGAATACATAGACAGCGGCTTTGCCATGAGTCTCCGCGCAATGCAGGAAGGACTTTCAGGAAAGGCTAAAGGAGCATGGAACTTATTCGGAATGAGAAGTATCGATACGATTATGAAAAGAACTAATCCATCCTGGTGGTATAATTACAAATTGAAAAAAATCGAGTACCGGGCAGGCCTGGCTATAGAAAAATCTAAATAATATTTTTTTAAAATTCTTTTAATCGAAAAATTCGTATTACTTTAGCAGCCCATTCTTTTTCTCCTATTCCTATATTTAAAAAACCTTTCACACAGCCCGTTGTGATGCCGTATTTGGTTGTTTCAATCGTTTAGAATTAATATCCTCAAATTATATAACAAGAAAGTTGAACTTTTTTCTTGTGGTTTCAGAGGTAAGCAAGGCCGGTGATTTTTATCACTGGCCGTTTTGTTTTAGTAATATTGTGAAATCAGCGACAACAATTCTGAAGGTCAAAATTTAAAATTCGATTTTGTGGCAGATAGCCTCTTTGCAGTGTCTTGTAAAATGACAGCACGATGAAATCTATTTTTTTATGCACTGTTTCTTTCATGGTCACGTTGTTCCCTTCCTACGGCTTCGGTCAGCCGAAAGACAGCAAGCTGTTAAAAAGCCTGTTGTGGAGTAAAGGCTCCTCAAAACTAAAAGCAATATTCTCTCAACCAGACACTTTTCGCTACCAGTTAATCTACACAAAAATCGATCGTGATCGAAATAACAAACCACATTTCGAAAATTACTATTACAATGTAAATCCTGATCTTTATTTCAATCCTGCTTCAACAGTGAAAATGCCGCTTGCTTTTCTCGCCCTGGAAAAAGTGAATCGCTTGCAGACGTTTGGGGTCACAAAATATTCATCGATGTTTACAGACAGTGCATGGGCACATCAGTCAGCCGTAAGCATGGATACTTCTGCTGAAAATGGTCTTCCGTCGATTGCCCAGTATATCAGGAAAATTTTCCTGGTGAGCGATAACGACGCCTATTCAAGATTGTATGAATTTCTGGGACAACAATATATAAATGAAAGATTGTGGGAGATGGGTTATAAAGATATGCGGATCACAAGACGGTTTGTACCTATGACCGAGGAGGAGAACAGGCATACGAATCCAATACGATTTGTAAAGGATGGGAAACAGCTTTATCAACAAGCTGCAGCTTACAGCTCCATCAAATTTGATTTCAGCAAAAAAATATTAATCGGCAATGCCCATTACGACCGCAATGATAGTCTCATAAATGCGCCGTTTGATTTTACGACGCACAATAATGCGCCGCTGGAAGACTTGCAACAGATATTGCAATCGGTATTGTTTCCGGCATCAATTCCTGAAAGACAGCGTTTCAATTTACAAAACGATGATTATAATTTTCTTTACCGGTACATGTCCGCGATGCCATATGAAAGTAAACATCCCTTTTATGATACAACCGAGTATTTCAGCAGCTATACAAAATTTTTTATGTTTAGGGCCGGGCATTCGCCTGTTCCACCTTCCATAAGAATATTTAATAAGCCCGGCTGGTCCTACGGCTTTTTAACTGATATTGCCTACATCGTTGATTTTGAAAATAAAGTGGAGTTCATGATAAGCGGTGTGATTTATACAAACAGCGATGGAGTAATTAATGATGATACTTACGACTATGAAACAGTCGGCTATCCATTTTTTAAAGAGGTTGGGAATATCATTTATGAATATGAGTTGAAAAGAAAAAGAGCGTTTACTCCTGATCTTTCGAAGTTTAAAATGAATTACAACGACCTAAAATAAAAATTGTCAATGAAATTTTTTCTTACCTGCATAGCATCAACCCTTCTACTGTCCGCATACAGCCAGGACGATCAGTCGTGGATTAGGATCAACTGGATGGGATACACTCCGGCAGGGGTGAAAGTAGCCATTTGGTGTACCAAAGAAGAGAAGAACATCTCAACGTTTCAACTGATAGATGCGAAGTCAAAGAAGATTGCTTTTTCACGCAGTGCCGGAAAAGCGTTTGGGAAATACGGTCCTTTTACGGAAACATACCGTTTAAACTTTTCAAAATTTGTAAAACCCGGTCGATATTATTTACAAGCTGGCGGTATAAAATCTCCTGAATTTGCAATAGGAGATGATGTTTATAAAGGAGCAGCAGATTTTTGTCTCAGGTACATGCGCCAGCAGCGAACTGGTTTCAATCCGTTTTTGAAAGATAGTTGCCATACGCATGATGGATATGTACTGTATGGCGAAAGCGCCGGAATTAAAGACAGTACCTACATAGATGTAGTTGGAGGCTGGCACGACGCTTCTGATTACCTCCAGTATTCTTCCACTTCATCCAACGCAACGCTGCACCTGCTTATGGCCTTTCGTGATTTTCCCGGCGTGTTTGAAGATGATAAACTCGCAAACGGCCTGACAGGAAAGAATAAAATTCCGGATGTACTTGATGAAGCAAAATGGGGTCTCGACTGGCTGTTGAAGATGCATCCCTCTCCAGGCATCATGTTTAATCAAATCGCAGATGACAGGGATCACCAGGGAATGAGACTTCCGAAAGAGGATTCTTTTTACGGCAAGGGTTATGAGCGTCCTGTTTATTTCATCAATGGAGAGGCCCAACAACGCGGAAAATTTTTAAATAACACTACAGGCACTTCTTCTACCGCCGGAAAGTTTTCGGGAGCTTTTGCCCTTGGAAGCAAGTTGATGAAACGTTGGGATAAGCCATACAGTGAGCTGCTCGAATCGAAAGCTTTTACCGCGCTGCAATTTGCGGAAAAAAAGCCGGGAGTTACGCAAACAGTTTCTGTCCGGTCGCCATACATCTATGCGGAAGATAATTGGGTGGACGATATGGAACTTGCTTTTGCTGAAGTCAGCAACTTGTCGCCAAAGGGAAGTATGGGAGTGAATATACCCGGCCGGTCTTTTATTGATTCTGCATTGCATTACGCCAGGCTTGAGCCTGTCACACCCTGGCTTGGCGACGATACGGCTAAGCATTATCAATGGTATCCGTTCATTAACGTCGGCCATTATGAACTCGCCAAACAATTGAATGGAAAGGAAAAAGATTCGGTCATCGGATTCTATAAAAAAGGAATTGAGCGGGTTTGGGACATCGCGAAAAATAATGCTTTTTATCGCGGTGTGCCTTTCATTTGGTGCAGTAACAATCTGACAACTTCGTTTGCCATACAATGCTATTGGTATAAACAATTAAGCAATGATCAAACATTTGATGAACTGGAACAGGCAAATTTCGATTGGCTTTTCGGTTGCAATCCATGGGGAACGAGTATGGTCTATGGACTCCCGTCCTGGGGAGACACTCCCGTGGATCCGCATTCTTCATTCACGCATATGGCTAACTACCCGGTCGATGGCGGCCTGGTCGATGGTCCTGTTTATACTTCCATTTACAAAAACCTTATCGGCATCACGTTGTATAATCCCGATGCACACGAAGCATTTCAAAGTGACCTGGCTGTCTATCACGATGATTACGGTGACTACAGTACAAACGAGCCTACGATGGATGGAACCGCTTCTTTGATTTATTTATTGGCTGCTAAAGAGGCCGGATCTTCAGCAAATGGTTCTCACAAAAATGATTTTGGAAACGGCATTCTAAACGATAATTTCTCATACACTCATGGAGCAATCGTAAGAGGCGACAGCACAAAGAAGCAAATGGCAATTGTATTTTCGGGAGATGAATTTGCCGAAGGAGGAAACGAAGTGTTGAACGCATTAAAAGATCACAAAGTCAAGGCATCCTTTTTCTTTACAGGAAATTTCTACCGCAATCCGGCATTTAAAAACCTTATCATGGAAATTAAAAAAGACGGACACTATCTTGGCCCACACTCGAATAAACATTTGCTCTATTGCGACTGGAACAAAAGAGGTAGTTTACTGGTAACAAAAAA
>JBBSPT010000038.1:0-12415 GCA_038258515.1 Chitinophagales bacterium
ACCATAGTGAATCCAATCGTATTGCCTTTGGGATTTGGCAGCCCTTCCAACTTGCTAAAATCAATTGTGAACGGAACACTTTTCACGATTGACGGACAATCGTAAAGTGTATATGGAGCGCAATCCTGCGCTAAAACAGATGTGTGGGAAATCAACAAAAACCCACTGAAACAAAGGATTTTTAAAAAAGGACATTGCTTGTTGATGTAACGGGAGTAAAAAATATTCACAATATCGTCTATTTAATTATGAAATAAAATGACAGGATATTGTGATTAGATTCATGGAAATACCTCCAACAAAAATGCATTGAAGCGAAAATGTTTATCACTTAATGCATCCATCATTTGGTGTACATAAATGTAGATCATTTTTCAGCATTAAAATTTAAAAGCGAAAGATTTTTGGAATAAAAATCAGAGTTCCAGTCCAAAAAATAAGATCAATTAAATTGCGGCCTTTCTTTAGAACTCTCTATTGACTAATTTGCGTTCACGCAGTAATTAAAACACAATTTGCAGGGTTCGCAGATCTTCAACAAAACTAGATGCAATTAAAATTCAAAAATAATTTCTTAGGATATTTTCAATTTTACTATAGTGTAGTTGGCAACAAATTATTAATTGCCATCTTCCTTAGTATCGTCGTAACGATTTTAGATGGAATTGGATTAACGATGTTTATTCCGCTGCTGCAGGTGGTGTCTGGAGACAGTACCACCTCCAGCAAATCAATGGGCAACTTACACTACATTGTTGATGCCATATCAAACCTCGGTATTCCATTGACCCTCGGATCTGTGTTGGCGATCCTTGCACTATTATTTTCGCTGAAGGGTATTGCAAAGTTTGCTGAGATGAATTACCAGGCCAAAGTGATTCAATATTTCATGAAAAGGATAAGACACCACCTGGTAGAATCCTTACATAAAACTTCCTATAAAGGATTTACGGAAACAGATGCAGGAAAAATACAGAACATTTTTATCGCAGAAGTATTGAGAATGTCGCAGGCTGTAAAATCATATTTGAGCTACAGCCAGCAATCATTTATGTTTGGGACTTATGTTGCATTGGCATTGCTGGCCAATTATCAATTTGCCATCCTCGTTGCGATCAGTTCTACGTTGGCTAACCTATTCTATAGGAAACTTAACAAAGCAATGAAAAAAGCGTCATTGGAAATTTCTCAAAAAGGCCACGATTTCAATTCATTTATGATCCAGGGAATTAATTATTTTAAATATCTGAAGTCCACGAGTTATCTCAGCAAATACACGAGCAAGCTTGATGAAGTAATCGATAAGACTGAATTTATAAATAAAAAGGCAGGGTTTTTTTCAGCCATCAGCATGGGAATACGGGAACCAATGACAATTCTAATTGTAGTCTGCGTTATGTACATCCAAATAGTCTGGATGGGAGGCAATCTTGGGTCAATCATTTTAAGCTTGATGCTATTTTACCGGGCGCTTTCTTTTTTGATGGGAATACAATTTCACTGGCAAAGTTTTGTTCAAAATACCGGGGCTATGATCACCGTTTCCGAGTTGTCTCAAAAAATGGAAAATGATAAGGAAACAAGCGGAACCTTACCATTCTCAAAACTTGAAAGCGGAATTATTATTGAAAACATTGACGTCTCGTATGGGTCCGTTAAAGTGCTGAAGAGCGTAAATATTAATATCCGAAGGAACGAAACAATCGCGCTGGTCGGGCCAAGCGGATCAGGCAAAACAACTCTTGCAAATATTATCACGGGGCTGATAACGCCAGGGGCCGGAAAACTGTTGGTGGACGGGGTCTCGCTGAGTGAATATGATCTTGGAAAATACCGGGAAAAGATTGGTTATATTTCCCAGGATTCTGTGATATTTAATGATAATATATATAACAATATTACGTTTTGGTCTGAAAGGAATTCCGAAAATGAAAAGCAATTCTGGGAAGTAATTAAAATGGCGTCGTTACAAGAGTTTGTAGAGAATCAACCTGACAAAGAATTAACCAAATTGGGAGACAACGGCATCTTAATTTCAGGCGGTCAAAAACAACGAATATCCATAGCGAGGGAACTGTTTAAGAATGTAGAAATTATGATCCTGGATGAAGCAACATCTGCATTGGATTCTGAAACCGAGTATATCATCAAAGAAAACATCGAAAATTTACATGGAAAATATACAATGATCGTAATCGCACACAGGTTGTCAACTATAAAAAAAGTGGATAAAATTTATTTACTTGAAGAAGGCAGGATCACGACATCGGGGGACTTTGATACAATGCTTGAAAATTCAGAGAGATTTAAAAGAATGGTTTCTTTACAAGACATGTAATAAAATATTTAGGCTATTTAACATACACCCGGAATTGGCTGATAGTCGACCACCGTTTATGATCACGAACAATATCCCTAACAAAAATGACGCAATTTCCTGATGGCAAAAATGGTTGAAATTTATGGATCGCCAGGTGTTGGCAAAACTACGATCTACGATGCGCTGAAACACAGGTGGAAAAAGAACAACAACTGGATTCCGGGCGATCAGTTGTTCCTCAGAAACAAAATAAAACTCCAAAGCTTCAATCTTTTCTTTTCCACAACATTGAAACGCATCAGGAATGGTAGCATCGACGAAGCAGCGATGAAGGAAGCGGGGGATCGTTTCATTTCAGAATTTCCCAGGTTCATTGACATTTTCTGGAATGAAATTTTTATTCAACAAAAGAAAAGTTTAAACGGGCTCGATCTTCGCCTCGAAAAAGCAAAATATTTCTATAACACCATTCAACGTGTTCAGTTAATTAGGGAAAGTCCTTCTAAAAAATTTGCCCTGATAGATGAAGGACTGATACACAGGCTTACCAGTTGGGGCTACGAAGACGAAGACCTTGATGAGGAGAAGGAAAAGATGCAGAAACTGCTGGATATAATGCCTTTGCCCCAGGCGCTCATTTACGCCGAACTTGACACAAATGAAAATGCGAAAAGGCTTGCTTATAGAAAGAAACTTATCAGGATGCACGAGTCATTGAATGATGATGAATTGAAAAAGATCATTTGTAAGACACGCAAGAAAATGGAAACTGTCACCAGTGTATTGCGCGATTATGGCATTCCACTTTTGCGTATTGAAGCGAAACTGCCGGTGGCAAATAATGTCTTGAAAATAAAAGCATTTCTGAACGAACTTAATTAGCTGAAAGAGAAACTTTTTTACATTTCTATTTTCAAACTTCACTCCTTTTACCCTTCTCTCTTAATTCAGGTCGTTAAATCAAAGCAGATGTAATTACTTTTGCCGCTCAAATTCGGAACATAACAAATGCAACGCAAGAACAGGCGAGCCAGGATTTTATATATACACCATGACAATGGTAACAGTGGTGCTTCCCGAAGCCTTTCCTTTCTGCTGAAAGAAATAGATCCTGCTATCTATGACGCCAAAATAAACTGCATATTTGACGGGCCGGTACTGGCATTATTCGAAGATAAACCGGTTGAAATAATCAGGGGCCGTGGTATTTATCCATTTCATGGATCGACTGTAACCGGAATGAATTTCAAGTTGTTCATCGGCAACTTTGCCAAGGTGCTTCCGACAATCTTCAGATCTATTCAACTCATCAGGCGTAATAAGCCAGATCTTATACATTTAAATTCTTCCTCGCTCTTTATCGTAGCGTTCGTCGCCAAATTATTGAACCGGAGAATTAAAACTGTTTGTCATGTCCGGGAACCTTTGCTCAAGCGGTCGCTTTCTGGTTCAATTATAGAGTATATGAACTATTTCTTTATAGATCACTTTATTGCGATTGACCATTACACCGGGGGCAGCATGAAAACAAAAAACAATATGGAGATTATTTATAACTCCGTGGATTTCGGGGATTACAACCCTTTGCTCAAGTCAGAAGTTCTTCGAAAGGAACTAGGTATCGGCGGCAATGAAATAATCTTTCTATACCTTGCCCGGATTGCTAAATGCAACGGAGCGCTGGAACTGGTGAAGGTTGCAAATTCTCTTAAGAAAGAAGATAAATATCATATCGTGCTGACGGGACTAAAGGCAGATCCTGACGACCCCTATTCAAAGGAAGTAATTGCAGAAGCGAAAGATAATCCCAATATTCATTTGCTGACTTTCAGAAGCGATGTTCCCGCATTGATCGCCGATGCAGATGTGTTAGTGGTTCCATTTACCCAGCCGCATTTTGCCAGATCAATTATAGAAGCATCAGCGATTGGAAAACCAATTATCGGATCTAATGTTGGAGGTGTGAATGAACTGATCGTAAAAAACAAAACAGGATTTTTATATGATTCCGAAGAGGAATTGTATAATTATTGCATAGAACTCGCCGAAAATAAAAATCTCAGGCAAACAATGGGCAAGGCAGGAACAGAATTTGCCCGGAGCGAGTTCAACAATGAATTGAATACGCAACGGGTCTTTAACCTCTATGAATTGCTATTGAACAGAAAAAATGAAAGATAAGTTGCGATTTTAAAATGTGTCAAAAAAACACTGGCTAATCGCTTCTGAATTATACTATAATTTACGGTTATGATAAAACTATTAAATGCGTCACATCCCGATTCGCTCAATCAAAAATTGAGAAGAAAACGTCTCAGGATCTTTTTGCAGACAATCGAAAAAATGGAAAAGCCCGTAAAGATTTTAGACATTGGAGGCACTTTCGATTACTGGAAAAATATGAACATTAATTTTGATGACGTCAATATTGTTTTGTTGAATTTGAAGACGCAACCTGTAGATCACCCTTCCTTTACTTCGGTGGCCGGGGACGCGACGGATTTGAAACACTATGAAGATAAATCCTTTGACATCGTATATTCTAATTCGGTTATCGAACATTTATTTACGAAAGATAACCAGGTTAAGATGGCGGAAGAAGTCAGGCGGGTCGGGGAATTCTTTATCATACAGACACCAAATAAATACTTCCCGATTGAGCCTCATTGGATCTTCCCATACTTCCAGTTTTTGCCAAAAAATTTGAGAGTTTACCTCACTCATAAATTTAATCTGGGAAATTATCCCAGGGCCAAAACGCGGGAACTTGCGATAAGGAGAGTAGAGGAAGTTCAACTTCTTTCCAGGAAGGAAATGAGCGAATTGTTTCCCGGGGCAAGAATTTGGAAAGAGAAGTTTTTTTATTTCAATAAAAGCTTTATCGCTCACAATAATTTTAATATAAGCTGATAAGATCGGAAGCCGTCTTGCATTTGTTTTTCAAAATATACCGGCCTTCGACACCTTCTAAAAGCATTGCAACAATACTTTTGCACTATTTCCTTAATTCGCTTAGGACGTTTCTTACTTTTTATTTCTGTTAAAAAAGTTTATGGTAGAAAAAAATCAATGTATCATTTTTGAAGAGGGCTTCACCGGCCATCGAAGCGAGTATGTTTCACATCTGATGCGACACATTAACGCTATCGAAGATCTTCACGGAAAGTTTATTTTTATTTTGAATGAAAAGATGGGTGACTTTATCGGTGACTTAAAGACATCACCGTTTTACTCCGTCGTGTTTTTAAATCTTTCTGCAAAACAAAAAAATTCATTGAAGAGAAGCTTTTATCACTGGAGTCTCATTTCGCCATTGCTTCCTAAATTTCCGGCTATGTCAGAAATTATTTTTATGGAGGTTGATCCATACCTCATTTTAATCAGTTCAAAAAATTTCAGAAAACATAATCTTAAAGTCAGGGGTATTCTGTTTCAACCGTACCTGCATTTTAAAGAAATTACACCAAAGACTTTTGATGTTTACAAACAGCTCCTTAAAAATTATTTATTTCAGCGTCGTGCAGTTTTAGGCAATCCAAATCTCGAAAAACTTTTTATCCTGAATGATAAAGAGAGTGTCGCGACAATGAACAAGAAAATAAAAAACATTTTTTGCAATTTGCCTGACCCGATTTTGGAAAGTGAATTTCACAGCAGCGATGAAAAGTTTAGATCTGTCGAAAAAAAATTTTTAATTCAGCCTGGAAAAAAAAACCTGCTTGTTTTCGGGAGCATAGACAAGAGAAAAAATGTAAACACTATAATAGACTCACTTCTTTTACTTCCTGCAGAAATAAGTAACGATGTGCATTTAATTATCGCGGGGAAGATGAGCGGGACTGTGAGAGACACTTATATCGATCATATAGCGAATTCAAAAGACCGATTAAGCATAGCGTATAATGACGACTTTATCTATGGAGAAGAAAGGGAAATACTTTTTGAAAAATGCCACCTTGTGGTAATGCCCTACGTTAACTTTTATAGCGCGAGTAGTGTGTTGGGTCATGCTATTTTTTACAATAAAAATATTATCGCGCCGAAGAAAGGTTTGCTCGGCCGTATTGTGAGGACGGAAAAGCTTGGAATAAATGTGGACCCGTTAAGTACGACCGAGATAAAAGATGCCGTTCTTCAATTGCTTTTGCATCCGGGCGAATATGCATATGACAATAAATTGCTGATGGAAGAATATAATGCACGCAATTTCAGTAAATCAATTTTAGAAGATTAGTTTGAACTTTAATTACCTGACATACAAAGAAAGGGTTCACTTTTCGATGAATTTTTATTCATTGTTCCTGCTCGTCACGTTCATTCCCGACATTCTGAATATCGACAACCTGTTGGTGAAAAATCTTTTTTGGGTTGTAAAAATTGCTCTTGCAGTCTGGGTAATTTTTAAAGAGAAAGAAACTGCCTTTTATTTTACGCCGCTTCAGCGATTGTATCTTGTTGTCTGTCTCATTTATTTCCTGAATATTCTTGTTGATGTTTACCTTACTCCAAACCGGGCGGCGCTTGGCGATACCAATGGCAAGATGGACCTTCTTGGTTTTTTTCTGGACTTCCTTTTAGCATTGTCGTTCAGATACGATGGAACTTTCGATTCTGACAAATCTTTTAACTTTTTTTGGATCACGCTCATCATCGGATTGCTTCTTGCTCTACACTTTGCAAGGCTGACTCCGAGGCTTTTACTTTTTGACGAAGACACTACCAGGTACGATGCTAATTCAACAGTGAACACCATTATTTATGGACAATGCGGTTGTGCGTTATGCCTGGCATCGGTCTATGGTTTGCTGAGAACAAAAAAGATGGCGCTTCAATTTCTTTTCCTGTTGTCATTACTACTCGGTTTTTTATCAATCGCAAAGGCCGGCTCCCGCTCGCCGGTAGTTGTATTTTCAGTGGTAATGGTATTTTATTTTCTTGCCCGGTTGGGGACAGTCAGGGGATTGCTAATCATCGCTTCTTTCCTGATATTCGTTTTTTTATTGCGTTTTCAAATTGTCGAATTTTTTCATTCGATGGGTAGCAATATTGGAGACAGGCTTACAAACATGGTGGTAGAGCATGACACCAGCGGGAGAACAGAAATATGGACAAACGTTTTCGGAATAATTGAGCGATCGCCAATATTCGGAGCTTACTATATTGTTCCCTCGGGACTCGGCATGGGAATGTATCCACATAATTTTTATCTTGAAGTTTTTATGGCCAATGGAATAATTGGAGGAATACCATTTATGATATTGATATTTATCACGCTGCACCGAACTTTCATATTATTGAAGATCCAACACCAGGTTGGATGGATCTTGCTTTTATACCTGCAAACTCTCGTCTTTGGATTTTTCTCTTCCGGACTTTATACCTCGCAGGAGCTTTGGATCTTGATGTTTTTTATTCTTACAATCAATATTCCCCGCGCCGAAACGTTTCAGAAGCAGACACTTAATTATAGTACATGACAAACACCAATATAGCACCAGTTCTCGTTTTCGTTTATAAACGGCTGGACACTTTAACGGAAACAATAAACTCGCTGAAAAGAAATTTTTTAGCACCTGTCACTGATTTGATCATTTATTCTGATGGCGCTAAAAGCGATGCAGACCGCAGCAAAGTGCAGCAGGTAAGAGGCTATATAAAAAACATAGAAGGGTTTAAATCAGTAAACCTGAACGTGTCAGAAAAGAACCGCGGGCTTGCCAAATCAATTATAAGGGGAGTGACAGAGGTGCTGCAAAATTATAGTTCCTGCATCGTGCTGGAGGACGATCTTATTACCTCGCCAAATTTTCTGAACTACATGAACGATTCCCTGCAGAAATATGAGAAAAATGAAAAGGTATTTTCGATTTCCGGCTTCACCTTCCCAATTAAAAATCCTGAATCATATGAGCTCGATGCGTATTTTAATCGTCGCGGATGTTCATGGGGTTGGGCGACCTGGGCCGACAGGTGGCAATCTATCGACTGGGAAATTCTCAACCGTGATGGAGAAAAGAAAAATATACCGGGAACAAAAATTCTTGGATCTGATTTCCCATCGCTGATCCAAAAATATTACAACGGAACTGCAGACTCATGGGCAATACCCTGGTGTTATTTTCAATACAGAAATAATCTGCTCACGCTTTATCCAACTGTTTCAAAGGTTAAAAATATCGGTTTCGGATTAGATGCCACGCATACAATGAAAACGGAAAAAAGATTTGCAACCTACCTGGACACATCGCTCTCGAAAAATTTTTCATTGAGTGATGACACTGCAATAGATCATGAATTAAGTGACCAGTACACAAACCAATTCTCTTTTATGAAAAGGATTAAATGGAGAATATTGTACGATCTAAAAAATTTATTTAAGTGAATAAAGCCAATATTCAGCTCAACCTGGCTAATCAATGAAGAGGGAGACGATGGAGAAGAAAATAATTTGCATAGATATAACGAATGTCATTCCTGGAAAAGGTGGCACTGGTGGTGGCATCACCACTTACGCACTTAATCTTGTAAAAAACCTGGATGATTTACTCAATGATCCATTTCTTAAAGTCTATTGTTTGAAAAATCCGGCTTTAACCACACTTCCGGTTTTGAAAAATATAATCACTGTTGATAAAGAAGTCAACAACACAAGCTTAATCGGAAGATTGACCTGGCTCTATGTAAGACTGCCTTCATTCTGCCGGTCTAAAAAGGTCAAGGTGCTTCATCGCATTGTTCCGGAATTGCCTGTTGTCAAAGTCTGCAATTATATTATCACCATGCATGATTTTATGTTTGACTTTTATTTGGAGAGAAAAAAACTTAAAGACTATTTGTCATTCTCCTCAAAGTTGCGTTTCCGGTTGTTCCAGAAATTAGGAAAAATGGCCGTGAGAATGAGTGATGGAATAATAGTACCGGCGGAGACAATAAGAGTAGAAACACAAGATAAGTTCAAGCTGTTGGCAACAAAGTGTGAGACAATCCATGAAGCATCACAATATGCTGCGGGAGATTATGGTCGGCCTGGAAATGAGTTTCTGACAATCGGCGTTGTGGCTGGATTTCATCCTCACAAAGGACATCTTAAAGTAATCTCCGTCGCCAGGCAATTTGTTGATCGCGGTTTCACTCAATTTAAAATATCAATGCGTGGAAGCCGGATTAATGAATCCTACATCGACGATATCAACAGTGCAATTGAAGAGAACGGCTTACAAAATTTCATCGGGTTCGAGCCATTCGTGAAGGATACGACGCTACAGGAGATATATTCAAAATACAATCTTATTATGCTCCTCTCTGAGTATGAAGGCTTTGGCTTGCCGGTACTTGAAGCACAGTCGTTTTCTATCCCTGTTATCTGTTCTGACATCCCGGTGTTCAGAGAAGTGCTTGGTGATTCTGCCTTTTACCTGAGCGACTCTCCAACTACGGATGAAATTTCCAATTTGTTGCAACTGATTACCGATCCGGAAACTTATGGTGATATGGTCTCAAAGGGGAGTAAAAATTTACAGCGATTTTCCTGGGGAAAAATGGCTGAAGAGTCGCTTGCCTTTTATAAACTATTTTTATAGAGCCGTAAAATTTGCAAGTAATAAACATCCATACAACCTGCGGGGAAATAATGACACAGTTATATTATTGCAAAAATTCTAAAATCTTTATACTTTTGCGTTTTTAATCGAAACTACCCGCCGGAATAGGTCATACTCAAGGATTTCCCAGTACCCCAGCCCGGAATAATTTCAAATTAGTAATAGATAAAACGGAAATTTTTATCACAGTTTATGTCCGACATTGGATCACCATTGGAAATAGTTAAGTCGGTCAAATCAAATGAAAAAAAATTTCCCCAAATACAACTCTTGCTGATAAAAAGTCGTTATCAAATTTCCGGAATAGTATTTGCAAAAGCCACGTTGTTATTATAATAAATCTCTCTATGATAAAAAAACAGTTGTTTTCAGTGAGCTACTCGATCACTGATTACGGGGAGGCCTCAGATATTATTATTCAAAAGGCCAGGGATCGTCAAAGTTTTGGAGTAAGTGCCCTCGCAGTTCATGGATTGATCGAAAGCGTAAGAGATCGTTCTTTCCGGAAAATCTTAGGGGAAATAGATATGATTGTGCCGGATGGCCAACCGATCCGCTGGGCGCTTAATAGTTTTTACAAAGTAAATTTAAAAGACAGGGTCGCAGGACCAATTCTTACACGTCATGTGCTGGCAAAAGCCAATGATCTTTCTATGGGTATTTATTTGTATGGAAGTCAGCAGGAAACATTGGATAAGATCAAAAATTTTATGGCCACTAATTATCCCAACGTTAAAATAATGGGTACTCATGCTGACAGGTTCAGGGAAGCTACTCCTGAAGAAGATGCTGAAGATATAAAGAAGATCAATGAAAGCGGAGCAGAGATAGTGCTGGTCGGCAGAGGCTGTCCACGGCAAGAAAGATGGGTTTCAAATCACATTGGAGCGATCAATGCCCCGATGCTCGCCATTGGAGCTGCATTTGATTTTTATGCAGGCAACATCAAACACGCTCCCGCGTGGATGCAAGATAACGGCCTGGAATGGGTTTACCGGTTCATCCAGGATCCTAAAAAATGTTGGAAAAGATATATTATTCACAATTCACATTTTATTTATTTATTCATTTTGTGCAAGCTCAGACTGCATAAAGTTCAATTTTAACCCTAATTATGAAAATTGCATTGATTACCGGTTCGGGAGGCTTGATTGGAAGCGAATCGGTGGCTTTTTTTTCTGACAAATTCGACAAGGTCATTGGAATTGACAACAATTTAAGAGAGTATTTTTTCGGAGCAGGAGCTTCCACAAAATGGAACGTGGATCGCATCCAGGAGCGTTATCCAAATTATGAGCATTATAATATTGATATCAGGAATTATTCCGGGCTCGAAGATTTATTCAAGAAATACGGGACTGATATTTCATTGGTAGTTCATACTGCTGCACAGCCAAGTCACGATTGGGCATCAAGTGAGCCAATTACTGATTTCACCGTGAATGCGAACGGAACAATCAATATGCTGGAGCTTACCCGGCAACATTGCCCTGAAGCGGTTTTCATTTTTACGTCTACAAATAAAGTTTACGGTGACACTCCAAACTTTCTTCCCTTAGAAGAAATGGAGCTGCGTTATGAAATTGAAAAATCTCATCCATACTATAAAGATGGTATAGATGAATCAATGACGATTGATAACTCCACGCACTCAGTATTTGGCGCTTCAAAGGTGGCAGCAGATGTGATGGTTCAGGAGTATGGACGCTATTTCAAAATGAAAACCGGAGTATTTCGTGGCGGCTGCTTAACGGGGCCGAATCATTCCGGAGCTCAGCTCCACGGTTTCCTTTCTTTTCTTATGAAATGCGCTATTACTGAGCAGCATTATACAATATTCGGCTACAAGGGGAAACAGGTTCGCGACAACATTCACAGTTACGATCTTGTAAATATGTTTTGGCACTTTTATCAAAATCCCAGGATGGGCGAAGTCTATAATGCGGGAGGTGGAAGATATGCAAACTGTTCGATGCTGGAAGCTATCAATTATTGTGAGGCTATTTCCGGCAATAAACTTTCTTATTCTTACTCTGATAAAAACCGCATCGGTGACCACATGTGGTATATCAGTGATGTTGGAAAATTTCAGGAACATCACCCAACCTGGGATTACACCTACAATATTGAACAGACTTTGGTGGAGATGTACGAATTGTTTGTAAAGCGGATGACCACAGTTGAAACCCGCGCCTAATTCTGACGTATTAAAATAATTGATTGATAAGGTTCCAGGACTAATTTTTCCTGGAACTTTTTATTTCGCACATCTCTATAAACTCCGTTTAGCTTGATTTCCTTTTTTTCAGAAGTGGGATTTATTTCCAAGCGCATACCGTCCGCTTCCTCCTTCGAAAAAAAATACTCCTTTGAACTATTATTTAATTGAGGAAAAGCAGAATCAAATTTTTTATTGCTGTAAAGAACTCCTGCATCTCTTCGTAAAGTAGTGCGAAATGCCCTTTCTGTTTGGCCGGCCGGACTCCATATTAAA